>NC_009714.1:1200000-1500000 GCF_000017585.1 Campylobacter hominis ATCC BAA-381 | reverse complement strand
ATCAAAGTTCGCAAAAGCTTATAAAATGGCATTTATAAAAAATATTTCTGAATTTGTAGAAATTTTATGCGATAAAACATCACAATTTCCTAAAAATTTGATATAATTACATCAACATTTTACATAAATAGTATGTAAAGTGAAATAAATTTTAAGGAGAAAACCATGAGAAAAGGTTTTACAATGATCGAGTTGATCTTCGTTATCGTTATTTTAGGTATTTTGGCAGCTATCGCCATTCCAAGACTAGCTGCAACTAGAGATGATGCTGAAGTTAGTAAAGCAGCTACAAATCTTACTACACTTATGAGTGATGTAGGTGCATATTATACTTCGCAAGCTAAATTTGCAGGAAGTTTTGCAAAAATGTCAAATGTTCAATTGAAAAATGTAACAAACGGTACAGTTGACAGTAAAGGCAAACTAACTGGAAATGTTGTCGGTAATATAGCGGCAGCCGGCAAAGAGTGCATTAAAGTTTCATTGACAGATTATAATGCAGCTACAAATAAACCTGCATTTTTAAAAGTAGAAGCCGGTGCTGATTCATCAGCAGCTATTTGTGAAAAAGTCCTAAAAACTCCTAGCATAGTTAAAGTTATAAAAGGTAAATTCGGATATTCAGCATTAAAAACAGCTGCTACATCTTCAAAAGATGCTGTATATGAAGATGCAGAGTCAGGTGTAGGCGAAGTTGCTATCAGCGGTGTAGGCGTTGTATTTTAGTCTTTGATTGAAGTTAAATGCTTTTTTAGGCTCACTCACTTGAGTGAGCCTTTTTAAATTTTATAAAATTTAAACATTAAACAATCAATAAAATATTTGCCGAAATATCTGAATAATAGAAAAATTTTAAGACAATAATTTTTATTTTCAGTCTGATATATACAGTTTGTTTTAAAATTTTAGAAATGTTAAATTTTTTATTGTTTATGGTAAAATGCCAAAAATTTAAACAAATGCAATAAAAATAAACAGCGGATAATTTTTGAAAAATTTAAATATTGCAGGAATTTGTATTGACAAATAAATATATTTTAGAATTTTTTATTGTATATTCGTATTTAAAAAGGTTATCTTTCGATGTCTGATTTGCTTTCCATATCGTTATTCGTTTTTTCTTTACTGTATTTGAAATTCGTCGGTAAAAGACGATATTTGCTAGTTGCGATATTTTTTATATTTATATATCTGCTCTTTTTTGCAACTGATTTTATTTTTAATAAATATACGGGGAAATCGCTTGATATATGGACTTTGAATATCATCATAGTAAGCATAACGGGCGCACCGCTTCTAACATTTACGAATAATATAATTTTAATCTGTTTGCTTATATTTGCAATAATTTTAATATGTGCAATAATCTGTAAGCGGATAAAACTTCAAAAATCACGCAAATTTCTGTTTTTTGTGTTTATTTTTGTTTGCGCTTTTGTTACGAATCCTACATCTATAGCGCTTTTTAAAATTTATAAATATTATTTTTATGTGCCTGTCGGAAAATATAAAGAAATTATTTATCAGTTCGTAAAAATTCCCGAACCTAAAGTCGCAAGCAATAGCAAAAATATCGTCTATATTTATTTGGAAGGGCTTAGCAGAAATTTTACGGTTAATGAAAAATTTCCAAATCTTATGCCAAACATCAGAAATTTAAATCACAAGATAGAATGGACAAATATAGATCCATACAGCACGGCTATAACTATAGAAGGACTTTTCGGTTCACAATGCGCATTTCCTCTTAATTTTTTCAGTAAATTTGAAACAGAAAGAGAGGCGATGAAAACTCAAAAAATAATTTGTGCTACCGAAATACTTAAAAATCAAGGCTATTATACATATTTTATGAAAGGTTTTGATTTAAATTTTCAAAATACAGCCAGCTTTTTACAATCACGCAAATATGATGAGATGATCGGAAAAGATGAACTTTTGAAGCGCGGAGCGAAAAATACGAGCGAATGGGGAGTTTACGATGATGAAATGTTTGATTTCGCGTGGCAGGATTTTATAAGACTTAATGAAAGCGGCAAAAAATTTGCGCAAGTTGTTTTGACAAACTCCACTCATACACCTGACGGTTTTTTACCGCCAAAATGTGCCGATATAAGCTATGAAATCGATTCGGCTATGTTAAAATCCGTAAAATGCACGGATAAACTTTTAGGCGAGTTTATTTCCAAAATACGAGCGTCAAAGTATTCTAAAAATACAATTATCGTAGTGCAAAACGATCATCTTATGCCATATCTGTTTGTAAGCGATATTGACAAATTTAAAGATAAACTTGAAAATCCTCAGTCAAAAATGCTTTTTATGATACTTGATGATGATATTGCACAAAATCAATATATAAGTATCGCCGGAAGTAGTTTTGATACATGGACTACGCTTTTAGGATATATGGGAATTTTAGACGAAATGAATTTCGGACGAAATCTTTTTAGAATGCCTACTGTTTTGCAGGATACTCCTTCCGAACTTTTAAGGTATACGATGAGAATTTTGGATAAAATTTCATATGACGAGATAGAAAAATATAAAAATTGAATTTCTTATTTTTAAATTTATATGCAAACATTTTTAAGTAAAACTGTTTTTATGTGATTGAATATCTTATACATCAAATATGTGAAAAGATTATAAATAACAGGTTGTTCTGTTCAGCATGCATTTTATATAAAAATTGTTATCATAAATTTCGGTTTATATTACTATCGAATTTCTTTAATATTATTTTATATTTTGCCGTAAAAAGCGTAATCGGATAATTTCTATCTTCAAATTTCACATTTCATAACCTTGCTTATATAAATTTTGCCATATTATCAAACATCATCTTATAGCAAAGAATTCATAACTTTAATATCTCATCTATAAATAATGTTTTAAACTATTGTGTGAACTTGATTTTGATTAAGAGCGGTGAAAAAAATGACCTTAAAATTTAACTATTTTTTTATAAATAATAAAATTTTGTTCAAGTTTTTTAGATAGTGACAAAACAGATGAAATTTTTTTGCAGCGTATATCCTTTTTAAAAATAAAAGATTATAGTAAGTTAAAATAAAATTTAATTTTGAAGAATATTTTTTGATTAAGCAGTTTTATAATATACAGGCAGATATGTTAAATTTATGAAAATATATAGAATTTATATGAAATAACGGATATACGATTAAATATAATTATTTGAAATATATAAAAAGAGATAAATAAAATGAAATTTTTATCGTGTAATAATAAAAAAGCGCGGTGAAAAATCACCGCGCAAATTTTATAGCATCATAGGAGCTAATACAAATCCGAATGTAACGGAAAACGCAATAGCCAAAACGCCAGGAATAAAGAATGGGTGGTTGAATACGTATTTTCCGATTCTTGTAGTTCCTGTATCATCCATTTGAACCGCACCAAGCAAAGTAGGATAGGTAGGAAGCACGAAAAGTGCTGAAACAGCAGCGAATGAAGCAACCAGAATATAAGCATCACCGTTATTTGTAGCACTTAGCCCAAGAGCAACTATAACTGTCGGAATCAAAGCTTTTGCAGTTGCAGCTTGTGAATATAGAAGCATACTTGCAAAGAAAAGTGCAACAGATAGGAGCGCCGGATATTGTTTAACCAGATTTCCTGCAAAATCTTTAATCTCTTGCGTGTGATTTGATACGAACGTATCACCAAGCCACGCAACGCCAAGAACACATATACAAGCAGTCATACCGCTTTTAAATGTACTTTGAACAGGGATTTTATCAACATCAATTTTACAAATCATAACTATCAATGCGCCGATAATTAGCATAAAGCTCATAATAGCGCCATCTCTTGCTAGAGTAAGAGATTTTTTAGGTTTGCTTTTATCCTCTACATATTTTACGCCTGTGTCTTTATCTGTAGATATTTTTATGTTAGGATTTGCCGCTATTATTTCATCAAATTTAGCTGCATCTTTGCTTTGATATACTTTTTCATATCCTGTAACATAGCTTGGTTTTACAAGCGCCACATTTTTACTTATAGCTGTTGCATAAAATACTACCGCTATAATTCCGATGAAGAATATCAAAACTGAAGTTTTAGCACCTTTTGGAAGTTCTTTATATTTTCCTTCTTTTTGCGGCTCAGCAACCAAACCTTTTGCAAGTCTGTCTTTATAAACAGGATCGCTGTCAAGTTTTAGATTCCAAAACAAATTCATAATCAAAGCTGTAATCATACAACCTAAAAATGTTGTAGGTATCCAAATAGCAAGCAAAATAGGATAAGAAATTCCAAGTCCGCCAAGAGCCATATCGCCTGCCATAAAGATAACGGCCGCAGAAACAGGGCTCGCTGTGATTGCTATTTGAGATGAAACAACAGCAATTGAAAGCGGAACAGACGGTTTTATATTTTGACCTTTTGCAACTTCTGCAATAACCGGAATCATAGAAAATGCAGTGTGACCTGTACCTGCAAAAATTGTTAAAAGATAAGTAACGGTAGGAGCTAGAAAGTTTACATATTTAGGATTTTTCCTTAAAAGTTTTTCCGCCAATTGAACCAAATAATCAAGTCCGCCCGCAACTTGCATAGCAGCAATAGCAGAGATAACTGAAGCAATAATCAAAATAACATCCCACGGAATGCTACCCGCTTTTAAGCCAAGCATTGTCAAAATTACAACGCCAAGACCACCGGCATAGCCTATAGCCATACCACCAAGTTTAACACCTAAGAAAATAGCTCCAAGAAGAACTATAATTTCTAAAATAAGCATAAAATCCATACTGACCTTCCTTGTATTAAGGCACAAAATTATTTGTGCCTTTTATTTTTTTAATTTATTTTCCTGTATGAGACATATGAGGATTTAACATACTCTTAGGATCCAAGAGTTTATCAACTTCCTCTTTTGTCAATAATCCGCGTTCAATAGCGATTTCACCTACAGATTTACCTGTATTTAGCGCTTCTTTTGCGATACTTGCAGAATTTTCATAACCTATAACAGGGTTAAATGCGGTTACGATTCCAACTGAGTTAAGAACTGCTTTTAAGCAAGCTTCCGGTTTTGCTTTGATATCTTTTATAGCTTTGTTTGCAAGTGTAATGTAGGCATTTTCCAAAATGACTAAAGAGTTGAAAAGTGCATATGCAATTCCTGGTTCAAACGCGTTAAGTTCAAACTCGCCTCTTTCAGAGCAAAGCATAATTGTTACATCGTTACCGATTACTTCGTAGCAAGCTTCGCCAACAACTTCAGCAATAACAGGATTTACTTTTCCAGGCATTATTGAGCTTCCAGGTTGCATTTTTGGAAGATCGATTTCACCTAAACCGCATCTTGGACCTGAGTTCATAAGTCTTAAATCGTTTGCTATTTTTGATAGTCTAACGGCGGCGGTTTTTAGCGCTCCACTTACTTGAACAAAATCTGCTGTATCTTGTGTGGCAGCTATAAAATCAGGTGCTGCTTTAAATTCTGTTCCTGTAATCTCACTTAGTTTTTTCTCAACGACGAATTTATAATCAGGATGGCAGTTGATACCTGTTCCGATTGCTGTTGCACCCATATTTAAGTATGTCATTAACTCTCTTGCGTTTTTAACTGCTGCAATATCTGATTTTATATAACTTGCAAAAGCATTAAATGAATTTCCAAGTGTTGTAGGAACAGCATCTTCAAGCTCTGTTCTACCCATTTTAATCATATCTTTATATTCTTTCGCTTTTGCTTCAAGCTCTTTTTTCAAAACTTCCATAGCTTTCAAAAGATCTGTCATTTTTGCATAAGTCGCTACTTTAATTGAGCTAGGATATGTATCGTTCGTGCTTTGACCTAAATTCGTATTATCATTTGGATGAAGATATTTGTATTCGCCTTTTTTGTGTCCCATCATTTCAAGCGCAACATTTGTTATAACTTCATTTGCATTCATATTTGTGCTGGTTCCGGCGCCGCCTTGAACCATATCAACTACAAATTGATCAAGAAATTCTCCAGCTATTACTCTGTCTGCTGCTTTTGCTATCGCATCAGCTTTTTTAGCTTCCAAAACACCTACTTCTTTATTTGCCAAAGCAGCCGCTTTTTTAATTTGAGCAAAAGCTTTTACGAAAAAAGGATAATCTTTAATTCTTCTTCCTGTCATATGGAAGTTTTCAAGTGCTCTAAAAGTTTGAACTCCATAATATACATCATCTGAAATCTCTAATTCACCGATAAAATCGTGTTCTTTTCTTGTTGCCATATATGGCCTCCTTAAAAAAATTTTTGTTTATGAAATTTAAGCATAATTCTGTTTAAGATAAAATTAAAATTTTATTAAGGTTTATTGAAAAAAGCACATTAAAATTTAATAATGTTAACTATTTATCAAATTTTATATAAAATTGTTAAGTGTGAAGTTGTCATATATTTTGATTTATATATTAAAAATATTTTAAAATATAAGTTTAATTTTAAAATTTCAAGAATTTTAAAAAAGCCGCGATTTTTTTCGCGGCTAAAAATAATGAATTTTAGTGTTTTGCTAGATAATTTGTATCGTAATTATTGTTTAAGAAATCAACATTATTCATCATTTGTAAATGAAAATCGCGTGTTGTTTTGATTCCGCCTACTATAAGTTCATCAAGCGCTACTTTCATTTTGGAAATCGCTCTATCACGGTTATTATCATAAACTACCAGTTTTCCGATCATACTATCGTAAAATGGCGGAACATTGTATCCTTGATAGATGTGGCTTTCCATTCTTACGTTTCTTCCAGCAGGTGCCACATATTTTGTGATTTTGCCAGGGCTTGGAACGAAGCTTTTCGGGTCTTCGGCTGTGATTCTGCACTCTATTGCATGGCCTGAAATTTTGATTTTATTTTGTGGTAAAAGTTCTTTTCCTTCCGCAATTTTAATCATCCATTCAATCAAGTCAAGCCCGCTTACCATTTCGCTTACACAGTGCTCAACTTGAAGTCGCGTATTCATTTCGATAAAATAAAATTTTTTATCTTTTCTATCATATAAAAACTCAAATGTGCCGGCACTGCTATAACCGATCGCTTTTGTCGCTTTTACAGCAACTTCGTGCAGCTCTTCGCGCGTTTTTTCATCAAGTATTACAGCAGGACTTTCTTCGATTAATTTTTGGTGGCGGCGTTGAAGCGAACAGTCACGTTCGCCGATATGAACTACGTTTCCATGTTCGTCGCCTAAAATTTGCACTTCTATATGGCGCGGACTTGTAAAATATTTTTCTATATACATAGTTCCGTCACCAAAAGCTGCTAACGCTTCACTTTCAGCCGACCAAAAATTTTTTTCCAAATCTTCAGGTTTATTTACTACGCGCATTCCGCGTCCGCCACCGCCTGCTGCCGCTTTCAAAATAACCGGATAACCTATTTCTTCGGCCAGTTTTTTGGCTTCATTTACATCTTTTAAAGCGCCATCCGATCCCGGAACTACCGGAACCCCGGCTCTTTTCATAAAAGCTTTTGCTTTGCTTTTATCACTCATTAGCGCCATTGCTGAAGTGCTTGGACCTATAAATTTTAAGCCTTCTTTTTCGCAAATTTCAGCGAAATTCTGATTTTCACTTAAAAAGCCGTATCCTGGGAAAACGGCATCCGCACCGCTGATTTGAGCAGCACTCATTATAGCCGGTATGTTCAGATAGCTATCGCTGCTTCGCGGCGGTCCTATGCAAATACTTGCATCAGCATATTTTACATAAAGCGCATCCTTGTCAGCCGTAGAATGCACAACGATTGCTTCTTTTCCCATTTCTTGAATGGTTCTAAGTGCACGAAGCGCTATTTCGCCGCGATTTGCAATTAAAATTCTTTTTAATTCCATTATAATTTCTCCACTTCAAATAGTGGCATACCAAATTCAACGGGAGATCCGTCACTTACTAGATTTTTCAAAATTCTGCAATCAAACTCGGCTTCAATCTCATTCATGATTTTCATTGCTTCAATGATTGCTATTGTTGTACCTTTAGTGACATTTTGTCCAGGTTTTACAAAAGGCGCCGCTCCTGGACTTGATGCTTGGTAAAATGTGCCAACCATAGGCGAGTTTATCGTATCTTTAAGATTCGGTTGTTCATTATTTACTACGACGTTTATCGGTTGGACTTGAGTTTGCGCGGAAGCTCGCGCTTTTTCATCTTCTTTTTGGGCTTTTCTATGTTTTTCAAGCTCGATTTCAAAATCGTTATCTTTGATTTTTATTTTTGAAATTCCTGATTTATCGAAAAATTCCATAAGCTCTTTTATTTCATCTTGTTTCATTTTTTACTCCAAACTGTTTTTAAATTTCTAATTTTAACAAAAATTTTAAAATCTTTACTTAAATGAAAATTTATTTAAATTTTATTTTAAAATTTTTATTTTTTACCAAAATAGTGCAGTTAAATTCTGAAATTTCGGTGTTCAACCGCATTTATTTTTAAAATTTTACGGGTATATATCTTAAAATTTTAAATTTTATAAAATGGACTTTTTACCGTTTTTTGCACTATTTTATCGTTTTTTATTTGTTATTTTTGATTTTTGTTTAAAATTTTGCTCTATACATTGATACAAACAAAAATTCAGTTTTATAAAGTTATAATTTTGTAAAAAAAATGAAAAAAGGTAAAATTTTATGGGTCTAAAAAGCGATAAATGGATTAGAGAGCAAAGTATAAAAAACGGGATGATAACGCCTTTTTGTGAAGAAAATATGGGCGTCGGAGTTGTAAGTTACGGACTTTCCAGCTATGGATATGATATAAGAGTGGCTGATGAGTTTAAAATTTTTACAAATGTCGGCGGAACTGTAGTCGATCCGAAGAATTTTGATGAGAAAAATATAGTTGATTTTAAAGGCGATGTTTGTATTGTGCCACCAAATTCTTTCGCTTTAGCCAGGACTATCGAATATTTTAAAATGCCGCGCGATGTTTTAGCAATCTGTCTTGGCAAAAGCACTTATGCAAGATGCGGCATTATTGTAAATGTTACGCCTTTTGAGCCCGGATTTGAAGGACATATAACAATTGAAATTTCAAACACTACGCCGCTTCCTGCTAAAATTTATGCAAATGAGGGCATTGCTCAGGTTCTGTTTTTACAAGGTGATGAGATTTGCGAGGTAAGTTATGCGGACAAAAAAGGTAAATATCAAAGACAAAAAGGAATTACATTACCGCGAATTTTAGAAGGGGATAAAAAATGAAAAATTTAGTAGTAGTAGAATCACCGGCAAAGGCAAAAACAATAGGAAAATTTTTAGGTGATAATTATAATGTAATAGCTTCGAAAGGTCATATAAGGGATTTACCTAAAAAAACTTTCGGTATAAAAATAAACGAAAAACATTTTGAGCCGGTTTATGAAATAAGCGAAGATCACGCAAAAATAGTTAGTGAAATAAAAAAATTAGCCAAAAAAGCGGATCAAATATATCTTGCAACCGATGAAGACAGGGAAGGTGAAGCTATCGCATATCATATCGCAACGGCAATCGGCAAAGAACCTGCAAACCTGCCTAGAATTGTTTTTCACGAAATTACAAAAACGGCGATTGAAAACGCTATTAAAAATCCGCGCGCACTTGATACGGCAAGCGTAAATGCGCAACAAGCGCGCCGTCTTTTGGACCGCATTGTAGGCTATAAACTAAGTCCGCTTTTAAGCCAAAAAATTCAAAAAGGGCTTAGTGCAGGAAGAGTTCAAAGTTCCGCTTTAAAGATTGTAGTCGATAGAGAGCGTGAAATAAATGCTTTTAAGCCTGAAAAATTTTATACTGTAAATATGATTTTCAAAAAAGATTTGGAAGCCGAGTTTGTAAAATTTAAAAATAAAAAAATAGAAAAAATGAGTATAAAAACTGCTAAAGAAGCTGATGAAATCGTGCAAATTTTATGCGATGAAAAATTTGAAGTTTCAAAGATCGAAAGTAAAGACAGAAAAACAAATCCGTATCCTCCTTTTATGACTTCTACATTACAACAGAATGCAAGCACTGCACTTGGTTTCAGTCCAAAAAAAACAATGAATCTTGCGCAAAGTCTTTATGAAGGCGTCAATGCGCCAAATGGTGGAGCTATCACATATATGAGAACGGATTCTTTAAATATCGCAAAAGAGGCGATTGTATCCGTAAGAGATATGATAAAAAATGAGTTTGGAAGTGAATATTTGCCAAAAAGCGCGAATTTTTATGCTACAAAATCAAAAGGCGCTCAAGAAGCCCACGAAGCAATCCGTCCGACAGATTTAAAATTTACGCCCGCTATTGCGGCAAAATCTTTACCAAAAGACGAACTTCGTCTTTATACGCTTATTTACAACCGCTTTGTGGCATCTCAAATGAATCCTTGCGTAAGTGAAATTCAAAATGTTTTTGCAAAAAGCGGCAGCTCTTTATTTAAAATTTTAGGCAGAAAAGTAAAATTTGACGGATTTTATAAAATTTACGGAGAGAATGATAAAGATAAAATTTTACCTGATTTTAAAATCGGTGATGAGCTGAAAGTTCAAAATTTAAAATCCGTAGAAAACCAAACGGAGCCGCCGGCAAGATATTCGGAGGCAAGTCTTATTAAAAAGCTTGAGAGTTTAGGAATCGGTCGTCCTTCTACTTACGCGCCTACACTTTCACTTCTTATTTCAAGAAAATATGTAAATACTGAAAAAAAACAGCTCGTTCCGACAGAGATTGCTTTTAAAATCGTAGAGATGCTGGAGCAGAATTTTAATAACATTGTAGATAGCGAATTTACTTCGAAAATGGAAACGAAACTTGATGAAATTGCAGAAAAATCGGCCGATTGGCAAGAAATTTTAGCTGATTTTTATTATCCGTTTATGGAAAAAATCGCAATCGGTAAAAAAAATATAAAGAGTCAAAAAGTAGCCGAACCAATCGGCGAAAAATGCCCTGAATGCGGAGGTGAACTTTTAAAACGAAACGGCAGATTCGGCGAGTTTATAGCTTGCAGTAATTTTCCGAAATGCAGATATTCAAGAAATCTTTCAGGCGAACAAAAAATTAAAAAAGAACCAGCAAAAATCGGTGTAAAATGTCCTGAATGCGGAGGCGAAATCGTAGAAAGAGTTTCAAAGCGCGGAAAATTTTACGGATGTTCTAATTATCCGAAATGTAATTTCATCTCAAATTATAAGCCGACAAATGAAAAATGTCCGGAGTGTGGCGAAATGCTTTTCAAAAAAAGCTTGAAAAAAGGCGATTTTTTATATTGCGCAAAGTGTAAATTTCAAAAGGCGATAGATGATTAAAATCGGCGTTATTTCCGATTCCCATCATAAAAGCGATGTGGCCGGCAGTGCTATAAACTATCTTTTGAATAAAAAGGCGGATTTGATAATTCATGCAGGAGATATTGTGGAAATATCTACGTTGAAAGCCCTTAAAAACAGCAAAATTCCTTATGTAGCGGTATTTGGAAATAACGACAATGCACTAAAAGACTATGCTAAAAGTTTTAAAATTTTTAAAGAGCCGAAAATTTTCAATTTTAAAGGGCTGAAAATTCGGCTTATGCATTATCCTTATTATATAAAAAACGATGCCGATATCGTTATTTACGGTCATACGCACTATTTTGCGGCGTTGAAAAGTGATAGTTCGCTTATATTAAATCCCGGCGAAATTTGCGGTCGTAAAAAGCCGCTTTATGAGTTTGCAATTATTGAAATTTATCACGATATAGGTGCTTTGGGCGATAATTCGGTTTTGAAATTTAATGTGATAAAAGTGCAAAGTAAAATTTTAAAATCTCCAATATGGCAAGAATTTTCGGTTGAAATATGAGTGAAATTTCAATTTTAATGGTTTTGGCCGCAATTATTTTTCTGTCGCCTTATATTGCTAATCTTATAAAATTTCCAATCTCTCCTACAGAGATTATTTTGGGAATTATTTTTGGTGCATTCGGGCTTTTGCCGCAAAATGATCTATTTGAAATTACCGCAAATGTGGGATTTTATTTTTTGATGTTTTTAGCTGGAACCCATGTAAATATCAAAATTTTCATTACAACGGATAGAGAAATTTTAAAAAAATCCATAACATTTTTGGCGATTTTGTATATTTTGTCTTTTGTTTCGGTTTATACGTTTGATTTAAATAAAATTATAGCTATTATTATTCCTACAATGAGCGTAGGGTTGCTTTCTACGCTTTATAAAGAATATGGCAAGGATGAAAAATGGCTGAATACCGCAATGATTGTAGGAGTTATAGGTGAAGTCGTAAGTATCGCTATCATAACGGTTGCAAGTGCATATTTAAAAAGCGGCTTTTCTACCGAACTTTTTACTCATATTTTTGCACTTGCACTGTTTTTAATCGTTTCCACTTTGCTTTTTAAAGGTCTTGATGTGCTTTTTTGGTGGTATCCAAATCTAAAAGCGGTAATAATGCCGACATACGATAAAAATGAAAAAGACATTCGTTTTACAATGGCGATTTTTTGCTTTGTAATTGCAGTGATGATTATGCTTGATCTTGAAATAGTGATAGGGGCTTTTATCGCAGGGACTTTTATACCTACATTTTTCGGATATAAAAAAGATTTGCCGCGTAAATTGGCAAATTTCGGATATGGTTTTATAGTGCCTATATTCTTTGCTTATATCGGTTCTACACTTGATGTGATGGCTATTTGGAAGCCTGGAGTGCTTCCAAATGTGATTATTTTAATCGTTTCCATGCTTTTATTCAGAATTTTAGCCGGTCTTGTTTATTTAAAAGAGCTTGGAAAACGCGGAACTGTTTTATTCGCGTTATCTTTATATATGCCGCTTACTTTGATTATCGCAACCGTTACGGTAGCGTTAAATACAAACAATATTACAAAAGAATTTTACGATTCGTGTATAATTGCCAGCTTGCTTGAAGCTATAATAGCGATGATTTTGATAAAGGTCGTGTTTAACTTAAAAATTTATAAAAATAAAAATATAGTTTAATTTTTATTGCAAAATTTTTTAAATCTTTAGTTAAAATATCGGAAAATTTCCATAAAGGAGCAAAAATGTCAAATACAGTTACTTTAACTGACAACAGAACGGGTAAAAGTTATGAATTTCCGATAATCGACGGCACTCTTGGACCTTCGGCTATAGATATCACGACTTTGTATAGGCAAGTAGGTATGTTTACATACGACAACGGATATACTTCTACGGCTTCCTGTAAATCGGATATCACTTTTATAGACGGAGAAGAAGGAATTTTAAAGCACCGCGGATACAGTATAGAATATCTTGCGGAAAATAAAATTTTCCTTGATGTTGTCTATCTTTTACTGTATAAAAAACTTCCTACAACGCAAGAGCTTATGACTTTTAGAAAAGAGCTTAAAACAAGAAGTTTTATAAATGAAAAAATGTTGAAACTTTTCGACGCTTTTCCTGATCGTGCTCACCCGATGGCAGTTTTGCAAGCCTGTATAGCTACTCTTAGTACTTATTACTCTCGTGAAATGGATTTTAACGATCCGAATGAATCTATGGAACTTGCCATTAGAATAATCGCTAAAATGCCGACTCTTGCTGCTTTTTATTACCGCCATACTATGGGCTATCCGCTTATTTATCCTGATTTGGATCGCGGATTTACGGAAAATTTTCTTTATATGATGAGATCTTTTCCACACTCTTATGTTGATTTGCGTCCGATTGAAGTAAAAGCTCTTGATAGTGTTTTAATGCTTCACGCAGATCACGAGCAAAACGCTTCAACTACGACAGTTAGAACAGTCGGTTCAACTCATTCTCACCCATATGCTTGTATAAGTGCCGGAATCGGTGCTCTTTGGGGTCATGCTCATGGTGGAGCAAATGAAAGTGTCGTAAGACAACTTGAAATGATAGGTTCGGTTGATAATGTCGACAAATATATTAAAAAAGCTAAAGATAAAGATGATCCGTTTCGTTTAATGGGCTTCGGACATAGGGTTTATAAAAATTACGATCCAAGAGCTAAAGTGCTTAAAAAAATGCGCTCAAAACTAATAGACGAGCTTGATATCGATACGAATTTGATAAGAATTGCAAATAGAATTGAAGAAATTGTTTTACAAGACGATTATTTTGTAAGCAGACATCTATATCCTAATGTGGATTTTAATTCAGGACTTATTTTGAAAGCTTTAAATATTCCAACAGATATGTTTGCCGTTATTTTTACAATCGGAAGAACTCCGGGATGGATTTCTCAATGGATGGAAATGCGCGAACACGCTCCAATGAAAATCGTGCGACCTCGTCAAATTTATGTCGGTCCGAAAAGCGGCGAAGAGGATGATAGAAAAACTCAAATCGAATTGAAAGTTAAATGATGAGTGAGCTGCTTAATCTTGCTGTGCGTGCCGCAAAAGCCGCCGGCAAGGAAATTTTAAAAAATTATAACGATTACAAGCTTTATATAAAACCTGATAAATCTCCGCTTACGACTGCCGATTTGGCTGCAAATGATGTGATTTTTAAAATTTTAGAAAAAAGCAAAATTCCTATTTGCTCGGAAGAGAAAATTTTACCTTTCGATGAGCGTAAAAATTGCGAAAATTTTTGGCTCATCGATCCTTTGGACGGAACTCAGGAATTTATTGCTAAAAACGGCGAATTTTGTGTTTGTATCGCTCTTATCGGCAAAGACGGACGCCCGAAGCTTTCGGTTATAATGATTCCGTTTACAGATGAAGTTTTTTATGCGGAACGAGGCGGTAAAATTTATAAAAATGGCAAAATTCTGAAATCTCTTGAATATACTTCGCCGCTTTTTTTGCTCGGGAGACATGGAAATTCCAAAAAAAGAATAAAATTTGCTAAAAATTTCGGTTATGAATATAAGCGAATCGGTTCAGCCATAAAATTTTGTCGTTTGGCTGAAAATGCCGCTGCAAGCTATTTAAGGCTTGGTCCTTCAAGTCTTTGGGATATCGCGGCTGGAGATTTGCTGGTTGAAGCAAGCGGCGGAATTACTATTGATTTAAAAACAAAAAAACCGCCCGTTTATAACGGTGAAAATTTATTAAATAATCCATTTTTGGTGCTTGATCGCAACAGCGTTGATTTTTTGGATGAATATATAAATTTTATAATGACGAATTCTTACCTAAAATAGTTTTTTAAATTCTATTTTACTAAGCAGAATTTTTCTTAAAAAAGCATTATCGTTTTTATATTTTTTAAAATTAAATTGTCAAATTATCAAAAATTCACAGATTTTAATTTTAAAAATACATTAAAAAAAAGTTAAAATTTTTAAACTTATAAATTTTTCAATATCTAATGCGAAAGTATTTAAAAAAAGTAAATATCGCTTTAGATTTTGACGAAGCTATTCTTGTACCGTTAATATAGATTTTACTGCGTATTTAAGTTGCCAAGATTTTATTTTGAAACGGTTAAAATTCACAACTTATTTTGATAGCATTGATTAAATAAAAGAAAGTAAACTTATCAAATTCAAACCGGTTATGGTAAAAGCGGATCTTAACGGAAATTTTGAATTTAGGCCGCTTAAAAAAGGCTTTGGTATTTAAAATCTAAAGTAAAAACAAACTAAAGCAACAATTGTTTTTGAGGTTAAATAAATTTTTAAGATTTAGCCAAAATTTTTGGCTAGGTTTTTAGTAGTTTTCAAATACATTCAAAACTAGGATTTCTGAATAAAATCAAGTCAAAGATTTAGCGCTATAAGCATAAAGTATAAATTTATTTAAAATTGATTATAATGCAACTATATTTAAATTTCAGTAGAATTAGTCTTGTCTAAATTAAAGAAGTTTTAAAATTATTTAAATACTTAAAGGTTAGCGTAAAAAAGATATTAAAGTTAAAATGGTTCAAAAACTATAAATAATGAAGTAATTAATTTTTTAATAAAAGCAGAAAAGGAAAAATAAAAATGATATTTTTATTATATTTAGCATTAGCATTATTTTTTTTAACAATCGGTCTTAATGTTTTAATGGCAGCCTTGCAATTAGCAATGTATATAATAATATATTCACTTTTTGCTATTTTTTTTATAGTTACAGCATTGCCAATAGTTATATATGGAATATTGCTTTATTTTAAAGAGTTAGGAAAATTTACAATAAAACTTATTACATTAAAATTTCTAAAAAATAAAAAAAATGAAATATCTAATATTTCTGAATAATTGACAATTTGTATTGTATAATAAATAAATCAGTATAAAAAAGGATAAAAAATGAATAATACAATGATTTATGATATAATAGGCTACGCAATAATATTATTAATGATAATTGCTTTTTTAATAATATTAAGCTTTACAATTTCTATAATTTTTAACGAATTAAGATATTTTTTTAAAAAGAAAAAAGATAAAAATTACAAAAGAACATTTATAGAAAACTACACAACAAAAAATCAAAGTAAATTTATTAAATTTTATTTAAGTACAAGAATGTCTGGAGGATATGATGAGGATATATCTTATTGGATTATATTTGGAACTATAATGGTATTAAATATAACATTTTTATGGATTCTTTACTATCTAATAAGAACTGGAATACATAATATGTTTTATTTTTAATTGATTTTATCTATAACTTTTAAAAATTTATGATAATTTTTTATAGCTTCTTTTAATTTATTATTTTCAAGTAAGAGATAAAGGCGTAATTTCGTTCGCTTTTGGAACTCTTTCATTTTTAGAATAGCAATATAAGGTATTAACATTAATGTCAAGCATTTCAGATAACTCATCTACACTTAAGTCTAATTCTTCTAATACTATCTTGTATAAAGGTTTTTCATTGCTCATTTTCTAGCTTTAAAATAAAGATAAAGGATTTGATTTATTTTTATTTGATGTTCTTTATATAAAGCTTTTAGCTCATAGTTTAATGATAGTTGGTAAAACTTTTTATAAAAAATTATTAAAATTTAAAATTTTAATAATTTAAAGATGTTTTATAATAAATCTAATTGCCGTTTCATCTTGCTCTACGCTTAAAATTTCAAAACCACGATTTTTAGCATCGTATGGAATCGAATTTATACTTTGCGGGTAGTTGTAAATTAGCTCTAAAACTTTTAACTTTTTTGGATTTAAGGCAACTGGTGACGGAGGGTACGCCGCAGCTTGTAAATCAAGCGTATAAGTTGCCTCGCCACCATAAAAATTACTCATTTAAAAACTTCTAAAAAACTCCATAACTTCAAATAAAGCTAAAATTTTAAAGTTTTTTAGCATAAGAAAAAGTTCTAAAAGAATTTAGTATCGCTAAAATCGTAACTCCAACATCTGCAAATATCGCCATCCAGATATTTGCTAAACCGAAAATCGCTAAAATCATAACTAAAACTTTCACGCCGATTGCAAAGATGATGTTTTGCGAGGCGATACTTATGGTTTTTTTAGCTATTAGCATCGCGGTTTTGATTTTTGAGATATCATTATCCATTATGACTATATCGCTTGCTTCCATGGCTGCATCTGTTCCAAGCATGGAAAATCCAACGTCTGCTCTTGCTAAAACAGGAGCGTCATTTATCCCATCGCCGATATATGCAACTGTGCTATTTTTAGACTTTTTGGCGATGATTTTTTCTAAATTTGTTAGCTTATCAGTTGGTAAAAGCTCAGCAAAAACTTCATCAATACCAAGTTTTTCTTGTATATTTTTAGCAACTTTTGATCTATCGCCTGTTAGCATAGCTGTTTTTATGCCGCTATCTTTAAGCCATTTTATAAGCTTATCCGAGCCATCTCTTAGTTCATCTTCAAATGTTAAATACCCTGCAAATTTACCATCAACTGCCACAAATGATGCAGTTTGGGTAATCTCAGGCAAGTCAAACTCACTTAAAAGCTTTTTATTTCCTATTTTTACATTTTTTCCAAAAATTGTCGCTTTGATGCCAAAACCTGGGATTTCTTCAAGATTTGTTACGGCTTTTTCATCGATTTTTTCATTATAAGCTTTTATGATAGAAAGTCCGATAGGATGGGTGCTGTGAGCTTGTGCGTAAGCTGATAACTTTAAAAGCTCATCTTTATCTATAAAACTCTCATTTACCACATCTTTAAGGACAAAATTTCCTTTTGTTAAAGTTCCAGTTTTATCAAATACAAAGTTTTTAACCTTAGCTAAAACTTGCAAATAATTACTTCCTTTAACCAAAATTCCCTTTTTACTAGCTCCGCCAATTCCTCCAAAAAAGCTAAGTGGAACTGAAACCACCAAAGCACAAGGGCAAGATACTACTAAAAAGATTAGTGCTTTATAAATCCACTCTTTAAAATCCCCCACAAACATCGGCACGACAAATGCGATGATTAGAGCTAAACCAACTACAATAGGGGTGTAAATTTTAGCAAATTTGGTAATGAATTTTTCCTGCGATGATTTTTTAGAAGTCGCATCTTCAACAAGCTCTAAAATTTTGCTAACCGTTGAAGTCTCAAACTCGCTTGTTACTTTTACTTCTAAAAGTCCGTTTATATTTACGCTTCCACTTAATATTTTAGTTCCTTTTTCAACCTCAAGAGGAAGTGATTCGCCTGTTAGAGCTGATGTATCAAGGGTTGAGTTTCCTTTTATGATGATGCCATCAAGTGGGACTTTTTCACCTGGTTTTATGACGATTATATCACCAAGTTTTACATCACTAGGATCAACTTTTTTTGAGCCATCACTTGTTTTTAAATTTGCATAATCAGGTGCGATACTCATGGCTTCTTTTATTGATTTTCTTGAGCGATTTATAGAGTAATCTTCAAACGCTACGCCTATTTTATAAAATAAAATTACCGCTACAGCCTCGATTTGTTCTCCGATGAAAAATGCCCCAATCGAAGCAATTCCCATCAAGAAATTTTCATCTAAAAAGCCACCGTTTATTAAGCTTTTATAAGCTTTTATTAAAATTTCAACTCCAACTACCAAATATGCAAAGATTAAAAATACAGTTTTTAGCTCAGCATTTGAAACCAAAAAAGAGGCTATTACAAATATTACTGAGATTAAAATTTTTTGTATATCTTTTTTTAAAGCTTTATTCATTTTATACCTCTAGTATAGTATCTGGTTCAAGCTTTTTGATGACTTGTTTTATTTTTTCAATGATTTCATCTCTTCTATTTTCATCAAAATCAATTTTCATAGTAGTGGTCAAGAAATTTACACTTACACTATTTACACCATCAATTTTGGCAACATTTGCTTCTATTTGTGCTGCGCAATTTGCACAATCCAAATTTTTTAAATTAAATTTTTTCATAATTTTTCCTTTTTTAAAATTTATTTTTACTCACTGATGTGAGTTAAGCCTTGTTTTAAAATATAGCTAATATGCTCATCTAAAAGTGAGTAATAAACAACTTTTCCATCGCGTCTGTTTTTTACAAATTTGTTTTGTTTCAATACTCGAAGCTGATGAGAAATGCTTGATTGACTCATATTTAAAAGTGTAGCTATATCGCAAACACACATTTGATTTAGGCTTAAAGCCCACAAAATCCTAACTCTTGTACTGTCTCCAAAAATTTTAAAAAAATCAGCCAATTCATTAAGCGAAGTATCATCTGGCATTTTTGTTTTTGTATTTTCAACCACTTCTTTGTGTATAACTACACTTTCGCAAATTTCTTGGCTATCTTCTAAAATTTTTTCTTTTTTGCCCATCGCAATCTCCCATTAATTAATTTCACATATGAACATATGTTCATATGTGAAATTATATAAAAGATTTGCTTAAATTTTTATAAATTTTTTATTGAAAATTTAACAGATTTTACAAATTAAAAAGAGCTATTTTTTAATGATAAAATAGTTATATCGCTAAATTTCATTGATTTTACCAAATGCAGTATAAAGACAAAATTATCAGATGTCTGATTATAATTTTTAAATTTTGTGTGCAGTTTTTAGAATTTTTTATTGTTTTGTATTGTGAAATTTTACTGTTTTTATTCGCAAAATTTCACCACTTTTTATTCTTTTAAAAGCCAAAACAAAAAATTGTTCTGTTTTGGCAAAAGTATTTAAATTTTTAAAATATCTATTTGATTTCTTTTATATTTTTCCAGCCTAAAATTTGCAAAATTAAGCCGTAAATAACTAAAATAGTTCCTACCATAAAAAATATAGCTGCAATGATTTCCTGTTGTGTTATAGAGTAAGAAATTCCTGCTATTATAAATGCCAAGATGCCATAAATAGCATACCAAAATGATTTTTTGAAGCGATCCTGAAATGTGAGATAATCCAAATCTCTTAAAATACCGTACCAAACAAAAATCATATAAATACCGAATATAACAACTGCAATGGAGATAAAATTGATTACAGTTTCTGATTGTGTCAGGAGTAAAATTATAAAAACTACAGCAAAAACAGCTATTGTACCGAAAATATAAATATATGCATTTTTCATTAGATTTGTCTGTTCGCTGGCCATATTGTTTATTCTGGACAATGCTTTATAAAAACAAACAGTGCCGACTATAATAAATATAATTCCAATCAATTTTATATTTGAAAGCAAATAAAAGCAAACCAGATGCGCATATCCAAGTGTTCTGATTTGTGCTATTTCGTTTTTGTTCGCGTTGTTTCGCTGCTGATCTATGCTGTCACTTTTTGCTTTTTGGCTGTTTTTATTCAGCCAACTTAAATCTTCACTCATTTTTTATCCTTTAAATAATTTTTAAATTACTGAAATTTTATAAAGTGAATTTAAAATTTCAGTTTACAAAAATTCAAAATTTTATATTGAAATTTCACCTTTATTCAAAACTTTGTAAAATATATAAATATTTTTTTAATCACTCATTTTATTACCTCAGTTAAATTTTAAGCCGCCAAAATTTTATCAATTTCCATTTTGAAATTTTCGCTTACCAGAAATTCCGTGTCATAAGTTAAAATTTCGTTTTTAGTTTGAACTTTTAATATCAGTTTTTTGAAATTTTGCGGATTTGTTTTAAAATCACTGTGAGCAAGCGTGTAAATTTCATTGATTTTTTCTTTGTTCAAATCACAAAGATTTAGTAAAATTTCAAAATTTTCTATATTTTTTACAGGTTTATTATAAGATGAATTGGAATTATTATTGCCTTTGTAATTTGATCGTTTGTAGGTTTTGGTTTTAAAATCGCCGCTTTTTGCTTCTTGCAACGCCATCATTTTGATTAAAGAAATTTGTGCAAAATTTCCGTTTTTACTAAATCTTACGTGAAAAGCTCTTGGAATTTCAAGTTCTTCTTCACTTAAAGTTAAAAGAAGCGCTAAATTTTGATCAAAAGCCGTCATTTCAAATATTCCGCCAAAATCAAGAACGCTTATTATTCCCATTTGCTTACCTGATTTTGTGATTTTTTTGGTTATGGATTCTATTTTTCCTACACATAAAATTTCGCCGTCATCGGTATTTTCAAAATCCGTAGTGCTTGTGTAGTTTATCGATGAAATTTCATCTTTAAAATCATCAAGAGGATGTCCGGAAAGATAAATTCCGATACTTTGCTGTTCAAGTTTTAAAAGCTCTTTGCGCTTGAATTCCTCTTTTGTATCTTCAAAATTTACTTTAATATCAAAAAAACTTTCGTCTCCGAAATTTAACGATGAGGTAGCTTCATCTCTTAAAATCGCAGCTTTTTTCATTGCATCTACGATATTTTCACTATTTTGTAGAAGCGCTTTTCTGGTTTTTCCAAGACAGTCCATCGCTCCTGCACAAGTTAGCGCTTCTATAACTTTTTTATTTACTTTAAAATTATCAACTCTGCTTGCAAAATCGTCAATTGTTTCAAACGGCTTTTCATCTCTTAGTTCAATAATATTTTCTATTCCTGCCAAACCTACGCCTTTAATAGCGCCAAGACCGTAAATAATGGCTGTTTTGCTTGGTGCATTTTCGTCGTCCGTAACGCTGAACTCGCGGATACTTTTATTTATTGATGGTGGTAAAATGGTAATTCCAAGGCGTTTGGCTTCGTCAATGTATGTCAAAACCTTATCAGCGTTGCTTTCTTCAGAAGTCAGCAAAGCAGCCATAAACTCAGCCGGATAATATGTTTTTAAATACGCCGTTTGAAATGTTATCATTGAATAAGCCGCCGCGTGAGATTTATTAAATCCATAACTTGCAAATTTCATAATCAAATCAAAAAGCTCATTTGCTTTGTTTGTATCAAAGCCAAGTTTTTTGGCGCCATCTAAATATTGTTCTCTCATATGAGCTAATTTTTTTTCATCTTTTTTACTCATAGCTCTTCGCACAAGATCCGCTTCGCCAAGCGAAAAACCGCCGATTTTTTGTACGATTTGCATAACTTGCTCTTGATATACGATAATTCCGTATGTAGGCTCCAAAATTTCTTTTATTTCAGGCATTATGTATTCGACTTTCGCTTCGCCGTGTTTTCTTGCTATAAAATCCGGAATAAGTTCCATAGGACCGGGACGAAATATCGAAATCATCGCGATTATATCTTCAAAGCAATCCGGTTTTAATCCGGTTGCCAGTTTTTGCATTCCAGGACTTTCTATTTGGAATATTCCAAACGTGTTTCCGCTTTGAATCGTTTCGTATGTTTTTTTATCGTTAAAGTCTATATTTTCCCAAACTATATCTTTGTTATATCTTCTTTTTATAAGTTTTATCGCATTTGCGATGACATCCAAGTTTTTTAATCCCAAGAAGTCGAATTTTATCAAATCCACATCTTCAAGATAGAGTTTTGTGTATTGAGTGATGTAGTGTCCATCATCGCTTTTTGTCTGACGGAAAAGCGGTACTTTGTTCCAAAGCGGATCGTTTGAAATTACTACACCTGCCGCGTGCATTCCGGTATTTCTGTTAAGTCCTTCAAGTCCAAGCGAATAATCCCAAACTTTTTTAGCCAATGGATCCTGTTCTACCAAATCTTTTATTTTAGGTTCCAGTTGAAATGCTCCGGGTTTATATTTTTCACTTCCTGGTTCTCCTTCGCCGTTAAGAGTTATACCGAGTTGTTCCGGTACAAGTTTAGCCATTGCATCCGCTTTATAAAGCGGCATTTCGCAAACTCTTGCAACGTCTCTTATAACGCCTCTTGCAAGAAGTTTACCGAAAGTCGCCACTTGCGCTACGTTTTCTTTACCGTATTTATTAGATACATATTCAAAAACTTCTTCACGTCTTGCTTGCGCAAAATCTACATCGATATCGGGCATACTTATACGATCTGGATTTAAAAATCGCTCAAAAAGCAGATTATAAGGAATCGGATCAAGATCTGTGATACGTAAAGAATAAGCACAAAGCGAACCTGCAGCCGATCCACGTCCAGGACCTACAGGAATATCGTGGTCTTTTGCCCAGTTGATGAAGTCCTGCACGATTAACATATATCCGCCAAAGCCCATTTTTTCGATAATTTGTATCTCTTTTTCAAGACGTGCTTTATAAATTTCATGTTTTTCGGGCGCTATAAATTCCAAACGTTTTGTAAGTCCGTCACGGCACAATGTCTCAAAAAGCAAATCATCGTTTTTTTTACTGTATTCTTCATTCGCCTCAGGCAAAGTTAAATTTATAAGGTTCGCTTTTTCTCTTGTAAATTTAAAATTCGGGGCCGTAGGATGATAATTAGGATCGTCAAATGCAAAACTAAGATTGCATTTATTTGCTATTTCTTGCGTATTTTCTATAACTTCAGGAATATCCGCAAAAATTTCTTTCATCTCTTCGTCGGTTTTTACATAAAGTTGGCGCACGGTGTGGTGCATTCTTTTAGGATCACTTAAAACAGATCCGGTCGAAAGACAAACGAAAATGTCTTGCAAATCGTGCCCTGCCTGATTCGTGTAGTGAGCGTCATTTGAAGCGATAAGTTTTATACCGGTTTCTCTTGAGAGACGGATTAAGTCGTCGTCTATGCGAAGTTGGCTGGTATATCCGTGGCGCATTATTTCAAGATAAAAATCGTCGCCAAAAATTTCTTTATATTCAAGTGCCGCTTTTTTAGCGCCTTCATATCCTTTCGCTCCTCTTTTTATATTTCGTTCGCTTAAATTTAGATGAAATCCGATTTCGCCGGCTATGCAGGCTGCATTGCAAATAATCCCTTCATGGTGCGCACGCAGCAAATTTTTATTTATTCTCGGATAATAATAAAATCCGTCCAAAAAGGCTTTTGAACTAAGATATATCAGATTTTTGTAACCGATTTCATTTTTTGCAAGAAGTATCAGGTGAAAGCGTTGCTTATCACTTTTATCGTCTAATTTGTCGTGATTGTGGATATAAGCTTCCATTCCGATAATCGGTTTTATACCGTTTTTTTTCATTGTTTTATAAAATTCTATCGCGCCGAACATATTTCCGTGATCTGTAATCGCCACGGCTTTTGTGCCGCGCTCTTTTAAAATTTTAGCAAGATTGTCTATTTTATTTACACCGTCAAGAAGTGAGTATTCGGTATGTAAGTGCAAGTGTGTAAATTCGCTCATTTCAGTCCTTTTTTATTACTTAAATTTTGCAAAAATTATATAAAATTTTGAGTAAAAATTGAGTTAAATTTTAAAAATAAACAATAATTTATACTCGGTTAAAATTATAATGATTTCTTAAGTATCGTTGTCATACAATTTCGTATGCGTTTATTTATTATTTTTATTTTATCTGTAATTACCATTTTTGCAAATACACTGGATGATATTTCTCAAACTCAAGCCAAGCAGGAAGAAGATAGATTAAAGTTTATAGAAAGCCAAAAAGAGAGTTCAAATATTATTTTAACTCCCAAACAAAATCAAATTTCAGCCATTATCCCAAATGAAAATCCTTGCTTTGAAATTGATGAAGTGTTACTGATCGGCAATGAAAGCGATAAATTTAAAAAATATCTTAGAAAAGCTCTGAAAGAAGTAGGCTTTAAATACAGAACCTGTATAGGGCAAGAGAGTATAAATATTATTTATAACGCTTTTTATAATGAAATTTTAAAAGCCGGATTTATTACGACTTACGTAAATTTACCTTCTCAAAATTTAAAAAGTAAAACTCTAAAATTTGAAATAATACCAGGAAAAATAGACACTATTAATATAAATGATAAAAATTCCACTAAAAATAAAATTTCATTATTCGGTGCATTCGGCGGAGATAAAAAAGATAAAAATTTAAATTTAAGAGATATCGAACAAGCTCTTGAAACCATTCAAAACGCTTCTTTAGGTAAAGTTTCCGTAGAAATTTTACCGTCTAAAAAAGAAAATTATAGCAATATAAATATTTCAAAAGATGAAAAAAGTCCGTTAAGCTTTTCTTTATCATTTGATAATTTAGGAAGTAAAGAAACAGGAAAATATCAGGGCGGACTTAATATTAATGCTTTAAATTTACTTGGTTTTAATGAAATTTTTTACTCATCTTTTTCAAAAAATATATTTAAAACCGATGAACAAAATATCAACGATGAAAGCCGAAGAGGAGGAAGCGATAATATTTATTACGGACTTTCGGTTCCGTTTGACAGATTTTTACTTGATTTTAACGAATACGGATATAATTACGATCAAGCAATCCTTGGAGCTTTTGGAGTTTATAAATATAGCGGAAAAAGTAAAAGAAGAAATTTAACTTTAAATTATTTATATTATAGAGATCAAATTTCAAAAAATAGTTTATTTTTTAGACTTTGGGAAAAAGAGAATAAAAACTATATAGAAGATTATGAATTAGACAATCAAAGAAAAAAAACTGCAGGTTATGAAGCAGGACTAAACTCACAATTTTTTATAGAAAACGGCTTTTTATCTTTAGGATTATCATACAAAAAAGCAACTGGTGCAAGAGGGTCTTTACAGGCTCCTGAAGAAGAATACAATGAAGGAACAAATAGATTTGAAACTATAAGTTCCGATATTCGTTTTAGAAAAAGTGGAACAAATATACCGCTTACTTATGATCTCAATATTCATTCAATGTGGAATAAAACTCCTCTAACCTTGCAGGAAAGATTAAATATCGGCGGATACTACAGCGTAAGAGGATTTGACGGTAAAATGAGCCTGGTAGGAGATAGAGGGTATTATATAAGAAATACTTTGGAATACGGCATATTTAATAATCATTTTATTTATGCAGCTTTTGACTTTGGCAAGGTAGGCGGAAAAAGTTCAAATTATATGACTGATAATACTTTAATCGGCTCAGGTATCGGTTTAAAAGGAAATTTTAACAAATACGGCTCACTCTCTTATGATGCTTTGCTTGGATTTCCTATAAAAAAACCTGAATTTTATGAAAGCAATGATGCCGTTTTAAATTTTTCTATAAATTATAATTTTTAATGGAGATGGACATGAAATTTAAATCTAAATTTTCAAAAAAACTAATCGGTGTAAAACCGTCTTTGCCTATAAGTATGGCAATTTCTTTTTCTTTAATCTTTACACCGACTTTCAGTTTTGCAGAAATTCTACCCGATAAAAACTCACCAATTGCAAGTCGTCCTACCATTTTAAAAACTCCAAATAATGCTATACAAGTTGATATCGTTAAACCAAACAATAAAGGAGTATCAATAAACGAATACTCTAAATTTAATACAACAGATGATGGAACGATACTTAATAATTCAAGAAATGGAGCAGATACTATAACAGGAGGCTATATACATGCAAATCCAAGACTAAGCGAAGGCTCAGCCAAACTTATTGTAAATAAGATAAACTCAGATAAAAAAAGTAGCTTAAAAGGAAATATAGAAATAGCAGGTGATAAAGCTGATCTTATGATAGCAAATCCTAGTGGTATAGATATAGATGGAGTTCATTTTATAAACTCCAAATCAACTACTTTAACTACAGGAGAGCTTAAATTTAAAGATGGAGCTTTAAATAAAATAGATGTAAATAAAGGTGAAATTTCTATAAATAATAACGGCTTAAAAGATGAAAGCGATTATTTAAACATAATCTCTTATTCTACAAAGATAAATGCAAACATTCATGCAAATGAGATAAATATAATAACCGGTAAAAATTCCATTTCCGAAGATAAAAAAATAACAAAGCTAAACGGTAGCGATAAAGATACAAAAACAAACAACAAATCAAACGATGAAGATATTAAATTTTTAATCGATTCGTCAAATCTTGGCGGAATGTATGCAAATAAGATAAAACTAATAGGAACTAAAGAGGGTCTTGGAGTAAATAATCAAGGTAAGATAATTGCAAATAGCTCCGTAAAAATAGACACAAACGGAAATTTAATAAATAACGGCGAGATAATATCAAATAACAATATAAACATAAAAGCCGAAAACATAAAAAATATAGGAAACGATAAAAGCAAAGCTTTATTAAAATCACAATCTCTAAACATAAACTCAAACAGCATAAACAATAAAAACTCAATCATTCAAACGGATTCAAAGCTGAATATCAGGTCAAACAATTTAATAAATAAAAACTCCGTCATCGGAAAAGAAAGCTTAAATAATCAAGAAGATAAAAAAGATAACAATAAAAATACAAACTCTGACACTAAAGAAAACACAACAAATAAAAACAAAGATAAAAATAACAACCGAAGTCAAATAATCATTAAAGATACAATCTTTAACGAAAACTCTAAAATACTTTCAAACGAATTGAATTTAAATATATCCGAAGATATCTTTAATGAAAATTCAAATCTGAATATTTTAAGTATAAACGATAAATTAAACTCTATAAATAATAAAAACTCAAATTTCATAATAGATAAAGATGTAAATCTTGATTTAAATGATTTTACTCAAAAATCTTCAAAATTTCATTCAAACGGAAATTTATTCATAAACTCGAATAAGGATATAAATAATAAAAGCAGTTCAAATATTTCATCTTTAAAAAATATAAGTTTAACTTCAAATGAAAATATCTTCAATGAAAATTCTCAAATCATTTCAAACAATAATATAAGCTTAAATGCAAACAAAGATATAAATAATATAAACTCCAGAATTTCATCGAATAAAAATATAAGTCTGAATGTAAAAGAAGATATAAATAATATAAACTCTATTTTAAGCTCAAATAAAATAAATACTTATTCAAACAATATGTTTTTAACGACTTCGAAATTTATAGCGGATAGCAGTATCGGCATAAGAGTTTTAAACGATCTTAATTCGGATAAATCCGACATTGTTTCAAACAATGTCATAAATATAAACTCAAACAATAATTTAAATTTAAATCTAAGTTCGTTATTATCAGGCGGCAATGCTTTTATAAAAGCAAGTTGTCTTTATACAAACAAAGAAATAGTTTCAAATAATAATTTAAATATAGCCTCTAAAGAGATAAAAAATCAAGGCGATATAAAAGCAAAAAATATTGCTATCAATTCTTCTTTAATTAACAATGACAAAGATTCAAACATTATATCTTACGATAGTCTTGATATAAAAGCGGATATGCTAAATAACAGAAATCTGATATATGCCTCAAACAGTGCTTTTATAAAAGCAGACGATATTATAAATAAAGATACTTCGGATAAAGGAATTTTCTCAAAAGATTTAAAAATAACTTCCGTTAATTTAAATAACTCAAACGGAAATATTATTTCAAATAAATTGTTAGATATAAAGATTAAAGATTCTTTAAATAATACTTTAGGCTATATAGGTGCTTATTTAGATCTTAATTTAAACTCATCACTTCTTAATAATAAAGATGGATTTATCATCTCAAATAAAAATCTATTTATAAATACCGATAAATACAGTAATCACGGAAATCTTCAAGCAGGAAATAATTTATCTTTAATCACAAAAGATACTATAGATTATAATGGTGGCTTTTATGCAAATAAAGATATCTTTATAAAAACAACAGATGATTTTATAAATAATACAAAGCTTATATCAAACAATAACCTTATAATAAATGCAAACAATATAACAAATAAAGGCACTATTCACTCATTAAACGATATGAGTTTAAACTCATATTTAAATTTAAATAACTTTGGCGAAATAGCATCAAATAAAAATCTTTTTATAAACTCTAATTATTTAATGAACAATAAAGCAAATATCTATTCAAACAAAGCTTTGATAATTAATTCAAACGATATTTTAAATATAGATAAATCAACTCTTTATAGTAAAGATGATATGATTTTAAATACAAATACTCTTATAAATAAAGATAGCTCAAATATAATATCGGATAAAAACCTAAATATCTTTTATGTAAAAGATAAAATTTCAGATGACAATATTTTAATTTTAAATGATGATAACTATAAAAATTATAAAAGCTCTAAAATAGATAATCTCTCATCTTTGATGTATTCAGAAAGTGATATGAACATAAATGCTAAAGAGCTTAATAACAGATCACTTGATGAACTTAAAGTGGTAAAAGAAAAAATCAAAAAAACAATATATTTAGGATGTGATGGTTGGGGCGGATTTGAATGCAGCAATGCGGTTTTAAATTTAAGTGTCGATAAAAATACAGTATTAAAAATAAAAAATGAAATTTTAGATAAATATAATAATCAGATAGATGATAAAACATTAAATAACGAACTTATTAAAAAATTAACACCTTTAGATGAAACTTTATATGTATTAACCGAATTTAATAATGAAAATTTACCAGGAGAATCGGAAAAATTTATAAAAAATATCTATATAGATACAAAAAATAATCAAATAACAGTTTCAAGAGGTAAACCGCATAAAAAAGAAGAGGGAAGGGAAATAAGATACACTTTCACTAAAGAGCATATAGATAAAGACAGCTTGGCCAAATTCAGACCTTCAAACATAATTTCAAAAGGCAATATAAATTTCTTAACAAATAATTTATTAAATGATAAAAGCATAGTATTTGCAAACAAGGATATAAATTTAAAAGATACGAATTTAATTAATCAAGGACTTGATCTTAATTATGAGATGAATGCTAAAGGCGAATACAGATGGAAACATAAAAGCCACAGCGGTAAAGGCGGTTATACTTCAACCAAACAAAAAAACTATTCGCTTACAGGATATTCATCTATATTTGCAGCAAACGGTAAAATAACCGGAACTTTAACAAATCTTGATAACAAAAAACCAAATAGCACAGATATAATAATAAATAAAACACCTGATTTTATGAAAGACGATAAGGATATATCATATAAATCACTGCTTGGATACAATCAAACATTAATCTCACATCAAAACATCGACTCAAACAATATCGAAAATAAAGATTTTAAAAACCCATACGAATCAAAAGATTTAAATAAACAGGATTTAACCCGAACCGTATCATTAAGTAAAGATAATGTTTTTATTATTAACGCTAAAAATCCGATCTTTAAAGATAATAAAATAAATCCTACTGATAAAAGACATTACTACTTAAATACTAGCTACATATTTGATGAAAACATTCCGAACAGTGATTATATGCATAATAAACTGACTTCTATTTATAACTTTAGAAACAGCGCTTTAAAAAGCATATTATTTAAAGACGGTAAGCCGATAGATGCTTCATCTTTAATATATGCAGGAGATGGAATTTCTCTAGATATAGATGGAAATTTAAATAACTACTCAGGCATTATAAGCAATAACTACATAAAGATAAATGCAAACAACATTACAAATAAATTTGCAGATATAAAGGCAAATAATGAGTTAATTCTAAATGCAAATAATGATATCTTAAATCTCTCTTCATATATCAAGGCAGGAAGCGTATATCTAAATGCAAATAATATTGTAAATCAAACCTTATCAAATACAAACACCCTAACTCACTCTTATGGGAAAGAAAGCTTTACAAATATAGCAGATATTTCAACTATTACTTCAACCAAAGGTGATACAGTATTAAATGCAAAAGATAGTATCTATCTAATAGGCTCAAACATAAACTCAAATAAAAATATAGCCCTGTTTGCAAATAACAACATCTTAAGTGAAACTGTAAAAGATAAAGGCTCATATGATTTTTCTATGAGCGGGGGATATTATAAAAGAGAGTATGAGTATAACATAGGATCAAACTTAAATGCAAAAGAAAATATTTTATTAAAGGCAAATAAAGATATAACTTTAATAAGTTCAAATTTAAACTCAAATAAAGATATAGAAATAAATGCAGGAGATAATATAAATATTCTTTCATCAACAAACAGTGATTACAATGAAATAAAATCAACTTCAAAAGGATTTATGTCTAAAAAAACGGAACTTATAAAATCATTACAACAAGAGGTAAAAAGCTCGAATATAGATGGGGAAAATATTTATATCAATGCAAACAATGGCATAAATTTACAAAGCGTAAATTTAATTGCAAATCAAAGTTCAAATAAAAAAGATTTAAACGATAATATAAATAATTCAAAAAACGGTAATAAAGGCACTATATCTATCGTTTCAAATAACGGCAATATAAATATAGCTTCAGCTTCTTATACTAATTACTACGACAAACAAACTGATAAATCAAGCTTTGGAGGTCTTAGTAAAAGTTCATCTAAAATAAACGATACAACTATCTCTCAAAGCTCATCAAATCTATTCAGTGCAAATAGTATAAATTTAAAAGCAAACAATATAAATGTAATAGCTTCAAATTTAAAATCAACAAACATTGATATTCAAGCAAAATTATTAAATTTAATCTCATCCAAAGAAACAAATTCTCATACCGAATTTAAAACCAGATCAGGAATCATTACGGCTACAATTGAAGATAAAGGAAGTATAAAAGAAATAGAAATTCCTTCAATCATTCAAGTAGATAATAAGTTTATATTAAACGGTAAAGATATAACAAATAAACTTGACACTAAAACATATACTGAAATTTCAAATTCTTTAAACTCATTTGAGCTTAAAGAAAATGTATTAAAAGAATTAAGTTCAAACAAAACTTTAAATATAAAAGAGATAAATCAAATAAAAGCTACTCTAAACTCAAAAGAGTGGAATGATAAAACAACAACTCTAAGCGGAATAGGAACACTTATAGCTACAGCAGTAACTACTTATCTTACAGCAGGAGCTGGAAGTGCATTTGCAGCAAGTCTTGGAACTACAGGAGCAAGTGCAGCTACAACAGCAGCCGTAACAAATGCCGTTATAGCAAATACTTCTATCCAAGCTAGTAATATGATATTATCAAACGGTAAAGTTAAATTTGATATCGACTCTTTAACCAAATCAGCCTTAAGTGCAGGAATTGGTAGTATGGCAAGCTCATATATAAATAGTTCTACTTACTTAACAAATTCAAATTTAATAAACTCAAATTATTTAGATATATCATATGCCGATATAGCAAATACTTTATCAAGCTCAGCCATACAAAGTGGAATTTATGGAACAAATTTTAAAGATAGCCTACTATCAAATATAAGTTCTAGCACAGGAAACTATCTATTTAAAAAAGCAGGAGATATAGGACTTATAACAAACAGTAAAGATGGAAGTTTAACTAAAACTGCACTTCATTCATTAGTAGGTGGAAGCATAAATGCTATTCAAGGAGAAAGCTTTTTAGATGGAGCTATTATTTCAGGTATAAATGAATTATTAACTCCATTAAGTAGTAATCTTAATAAAGATGAACAAATTCTAACTTCACAACTGACAGGAATTCTAACAGGAGCTTTAATAAACTCTGAAGCTGGAGCAAAGCAAGGATATAATCTTACAACAAGTGCCGAAATGTATAATAGGCAATTGCATAAAGGAGATATGAAAAAAATAAAAGAATTATCAAAACTTTATGCTAAAAAGAAAAACATATCTTTAGATGAGGCTACAAATGTAATAGCTAAAGGATATTATGCTTTAGTAGATAATGATGCAAATGAGTTTTATATTAAAAATTTAGATGAAGATAAAGCTGTTGAAGTATTGAATTCTCAAGATTTTATAAAAAACAATTTAGACTATTCTAAAACTGCATTTATAGACAATAATGAATTAACAGGAGTTGGCTTTGCTACAAAAGAACAATACTATAACAGATACTCAAATTTAAAAGGCTATGCAGAAAATAAAGACTTTTATAATAAATATCTTGGAATTGATGGCATAACAAACAATACCAAGATATCTGGTTTAAATCTGGCGCAAGGAGTATATAAACCATATAAGGACTTAACCCATCAAGTAATAACCAATCCATTAAATACTGCAAAAGATATGTTAATTGCAATGCTAAATCCTATAAACTCCGGATATGAATACGGAAACAATCTAAGACAAACTTATGAAAAAGCAAATTTAGATAAGTTTTTAAATGATACCACAAATACAAACAGACATTACGGAGAACTTACAGGAAGTTTAGCTCCAGTAGTGATACCAAGTGTCGGAGTTGGTATAAGTAAAGGTATAAAAAGTGGAAGTAAGGTTTATAAAAATATAGCAAATGAAACGGATAGCATTAAAATTCAATTCGGAGGAAATAAAAATGCGCAATATCATGCTGAAAGGCATATAAAACAAGATACAACATTAGATATAAATATGGTTAAAAAAGAAATTAAAAATGATTTTATTTCTAAAATTGATAAAAATCAAAAAAGCTATAAAATTAAACTTGGCAAATATAATTTGGAATATAGAGTTTATAAATTGCAAGATGGAACATATAATATTGGAAGGATAACAGTTGAAAAATAATATTAAAAAAATTAATGCATCTGAAAAATTATTAGTGGAAATTTTATTAGAAAATTTAAAGGCACCATATTTAAATATTAAATATAAATTTAGTGATTTTATACAAAAATGGCCTGATAAAAGTGGAAGTTTTGATTTTTATTATTCACCAAAAAAAGATAGGCTTGATAATGTTGTAGGAAATATAGCTGAAATTCATTTTTATGATGAAGATGAAATACTGTGCGAAGCAACTTTAAGTGCCTATAAGGATGAATCATTATTATCGGATGTTGATATTTTAAAATTATCGGAAAAACCGCTGATAAGATTTCCAAAAAACAGAGCTGATTTTTTTAGTTAAAAATTATTGAAATAATGTAATAAAAATATGTAGTTTGTGATTTATAATAATTTTTTTGGAGTTAATGAAAGATTTTATTGACTATAAAATAGATGTCAATACTTATCAAACATATTTTTTAAGTTTCGGTAGATGATTTTAAATTTAAAGACGAAAGGTAAAAATGAAAGTAAAATGTATAAAACATAGTGATGATATTTTGGTTTTCAAAAGCCATTACATAGTTTATGGCATACGCATATATATTTCGCATGATAACTTGCAAAAAATTCAATATTTCACACAATGGGATCATGATAACAGTTATCCGTTATATGACAGTTGCGAATACTTTCGAATTATAAATTTTGATATTCCATATAAGAACTGGATATATTCAAAAAATAAAAATGAGATTATTATCTCATATAAAGAGATGGCAGAAGATAAAAATAATTTTTTTGAAAGTTTAGTAAATGGTGAAAAATGGGCAGAAGACATTCACTTAAAAAGAAAAGCCGATATTGACTTGGAGTTAAAACAGATTAATTATGAAAAACTAATGGGTAAGTATATGACTAAACTAAATTTATATAAAAAAGAATGTGATAAATTTAATTTTGATATATCCGATATCATAAGCTTAAACATAAAAAGCAAAACTATTAAGCAAAAAATAGACTATCTTTGGGATAATAAAGAGTCTTGGATATATATAAAAGCGGATAGTTTTTTCTTTGAAGCAAATGCAAGCAGTGATAATTTATTATATGTTCTTAAATTTGCCTATAAATGGCTATATAATAAATAATGAATTACATATTTGGCATAATAATTATCTGTGGAGGTATTGCAATATTTGTAGATCCAAATCCTGCAATAACACCTTTTGGTATACCAAAAGGTGACACCATACCATATGGGTTAAATATTCCAGTTGGTATTGTTGTTATAATTTTAGGGTTGGTTTATATATATATTGAAATGAAAAAAATGAAATTTATTAATTTTCAATTGAATAAATTCGTTTATATTCTTTGCGGAATAGTTTTTATAATCAGTGGCTTTGAAATTTATATAACAAAGAAATTTACTTTTCACTACTATGAACCGCTATATTTGGGTAATTATTCTATTTTAGCTGGTTTAGTATTTATTGTAGCAGGTTTATTGTTGATAATTTACACGCCAAAACATTCAGATTTTATGCGTTGCAAAAAATGCCATAAAGTTTATAATTATGTTGATGTAAAAGATAAAAATAAAATTTGCCCAAATGCGGTGGAGAGTTACAAGATTACAAAGAATTTGAAAAAGAAGAACAAGAAAAGAAAAACAAAGAATTTAAAAGAATTGATAAAATAGAAAGAGAATTGATTGAAAAATACAAAAAGAGTAAAAAATGAAATTTATCTTAAATTTATTACTATTTATAAGTCTATTTTTTAACAATATATTATTAGCATCAAGCTCAGCCATACAAAGTGGAATTTATGGAACAAATTTTAAAGATAGCCTACTATCAAATATAAGTTCTAGCACAGGAAACTATCTATTTAAAAAAGCAGGAGATATAGGACTTATAACAAACAGTAAAGATGGAAGTTTAACTAAAACTGCACTTCATTCATTAGTAGGTGGAAGCATAAATGCTATTCAAGGAGAAAGCTTTTTAGATGGAGCTATTATTTCAGGTATAAATGAATTATTAACTCCATTAAGTAGTAATCTTAATAAAGATGAACAAATTCTAACTTCACAACTGACAGGAATTCTAACAGGAGCTTTAATAAACTCTGAAGCTGGAGCAAAGCAAGGATATAATCTTACAACAAATGCTGAAATGTATAATAGGCAATTGCATAAAGATGAGATAGAGTTTATAAAAGAAAAAGCTCAAGAATTTGCAATAGAAAATGGTATATCAAAAGATGAAGCGATATCAAGATTATCATCACAAGCACTTAGGCAAACCGATAACTTATGGTCTTTAATGCTTGGAAATGAAGATATAAAAGCAAAAGAGTTTTTATCAAACACAAATTTAACTTTTAAAAACGGAAATAAATTATTTACAGCAGATAGATTGGATTATAAAAACAATAGATTATATTTTGATACAGCTATGAATAATATTGATTTTTACAACGCATATATTCATCCAAATATAAGTTCACTTCCATTTGAGACAGCAAAAAACAATACTTTAAATTTGGTATATAATGCAGATAAAATACCAAGCTATCTATATGGTTGGGCTAAAAAACAAACTCCATCTACTTTACTACACTTAGGAAAAGAGCTAGTAAAAAATATCTTTATAGATGGAACAAGTGGAACACAAAACTTAATAAGAAATATGTCAAATAATGATTTAGCCAAACTAGAAAAAGTATATGGTTATGAAGGTGTAAGTGATGACATAGCTTTGATATCTGGACTTGATACAATTAATCTTGTAGGCTTAACTGGTTTTACAAAAGATATTGCTAAAAATAGCACTAACAAAATATCACATAAAATAAATAAATCAATAGATGGAAGCATAAATGGTATAGCTGATAACTTCTCTAAAATTCCGCCAAGGGATGTGGTGGATGTGGGGAAAGTGATTAAAAATAAAACAAATAAAATAGATAACAAAATAAACCACATATTTAACAAAAAAAGAGCATAAATTAGATAAATTTCTTGAAAATTTTCAAAATAATCCAAAGCAAGCTTATGATGTTACAATCGACGCATTAAAGGAAGAAATATCCGCTGGTAAGTTACCTAATAATTTTACAAATGGATATAAAATTAATGTAGATGGGTTTGAGATTGAAGTAAGAGGAGTTATAAAAAATGGAAAACCAGAAATCGGAACAATGTTTATACCTTGATGATTTTAAAAATATTTCTATTTTGGAAGCTAAAATTGTTGAGTTGATAAGTTATAATTTAAATGATTTAATAATTTATGAGCAATTTAAAAAATTAAAAGTTTTTAAAAGAGAAGCTTCTCCTTGTGGATATTTTTGTTATTTTTCATACAATGAAGATATGCCCAAAACAACTAAAAATGGTTTTATTGGAAATGTAAATTTAATTCTTAATAACGAAAACATAGGTGGTGCTATGATTTTTATAGAAAATGGTATTTTAAAAGTAATAGAATGCTACTTTTGGGATGAAAATGATTTTTTTGAAAAACTTTGTAATGCCGGGTAGACTAATACGGTAAAATATAAGGATTAAAATTTAAGTTAAAAATATATGAAAAATTATGAGACTAATTACATAAAAAAGATATTTTTTGTATATTATCTGATAAAATAATAGAATATACGCGAAATGTTTCACCAATCAAATAGGAGATCAAACGATAGACCAGATTATTAATAATGGAAATATAGATATTAACAATATAGATTTAAACTACGATAGCATTATATTTAGCACTGTAGCAGGAGCAACGACAATGCCAAGTATTATCGACTCATACAACACAGCTAAATACTCTTGGAAAGCAAAACAAAATTTAAAAAATCAATTAAAAGATGCTAAGACCATAAATAGACAAAATAAATTGAAAGATAGGATGGATAAGCACGACAGTATTTTTTGGAATAATATATATTTTAAGATAGTAAATGAAAGAGTAAAAAAAGGAATATATTATAGCATAGATAGTTTTGGCAATGGTGACTGATATGAATTACGGTATTGAAACAGGAATTATGACTAACATATATAAACTAGAAATAAACTATCCAATAGTTAGTTGGATAATGTTTTATTTATGTGCTTTGATTTTACTTTTTATCGACTTTTCTATGCTGGATAGAAAAAAAAGAGACATACTATTTTTAATTTTTATGATTTGTTGGCTCATATGGTTAACAGTTTATAAAAGTAACGGTTGGCTTATTTATCCTTGTATAGTCGCTTATATATTAATATTTGGAATAATTATCTATAAATACTATATTTTTAAAAAAGATAAAATTGAAAATTCTCGTATAAACCAAAAAACTAAAATTTCAAACCTTAGCCCAACCAAACCTAAAAAACAACAAAAACCAAATAAGCAAAAAGATGTTCAAAAATTAAATTTTAAAAAATATAAACTTATTAATAAAAATAGAGTAAAAGATAAAAATAACAATGAATATAAGAAATAGGTGCAGGATTATTATCCAATCAAGGAACTAAAATGTTATCACAAACAATACTTAAACAAAATGCTAAAACATCAATAAAAGCCGGTTTAGCCGGTGTAAGACATGTTGCCGTATTTTATTTATGGCAATACTCCTTATGATGACATAGGAAAATCAAAATGAAAAAACTAATAAAAATTTTTAAAATTTTATTTTTTACATTAGCTTTTATAGGTGCTATTTTGTTTATACGAGTAGTTGGGCTTTTGAGTAGGGGTTAGAAATTAGTATGAAAAAAATTTTTTATACAGCATTTGTAATTTTATGTGTATTATTGATAATCTTTGCTATACATTTCACATATAATTATATTGCTGATCGACATTTTAGAGAAATTTATCTTTTTACAAGGCGGATTTAATGACTAAGTTTTTGTGGCTTTTATTAGATATATTTTGCTTTGCTTTTCAAGTTTTGATTTATTTATTTTTAATGATTTTGTTTTTAATTTTTTTAGGGTTTATGTATGGTGCGTATATATATTCACCTAAATATGATGATAATCAAGCCATATCAACAACAAAACCAATAAATTATATTATACCTAATAATGTTTATTGGTTTGGAAATGATATAATCAGATCCAAGAGTTTGGATATATGGAACAGCTGGGTTTGAAATTGCAAATGATATATTTAACAAAAGCATGCCACCAGAAACAAACTTTGGGAAAATATACTATATCTATGACAATTTAGACAATTTTAATTTTATAATCAAAGGAAAATAATTTATGCAATATTTTATCCATGTAAAATATTCTATGCAAATTACTATTTTTATCCTCTTTATAGAACTTTTATTGTCTGTTTTTACTGGTAAATATTATTTTCGTGGATGGGTAAATGTAGATTTTAAAAGTATTTTACTTTTATTTTTTATTTTTGCTATTTTAGTAGTTTATTATTTTGTAAAAATAAAAGACATCCCTGAATTTTTCCGTTGCAAAAAATGCCATAAAGTTTATAATTATGTTGATGTAAAAGATAAAGATAAAATTTGCCCAAAATGCGGTGGAGAGTTACAAGATTACAAAGAATTTGAAAAAGAAGAACAAGAAAAGAAAAACAAAGAATTTAAAAGAATTGATAAAATAGAAAGAGAATTGATTGAAAAATACAAAAAGAGTAAAAAATGAAATTTATCTTAAATTTATTACTATTTATAAGTCTATTTTTTAACAATATATTATTAGCATCAAGCTCAACTATACAAAGTGGAATTTAAAATGAATATTTTTAAAAAATACAGTAAATTAATTGATGACTCTATAAAAAATTCTCAATATAAACAAGAAAAAGATAATATAGAATTTAAACCTGTAATTTTATCAATATTGCCTTTTCTATTTATAAATTATTTTATCTTTTATTTTTTATTTGATTATCAAAAGCATATTTTTATATTGTTACTATCTATTGTTTCAGGAAGAATATACTTTAATTATAAATTAGAAAAGAATAAATTTTTTTGGTCAAATAAGTTTATAAGATGGATGAGCTATTCTGTTATATTCTTTTTGTTTTTTATTATATTATCGGGTATTATAGATGAAATCTTTAAATAGGAATAATAAAAAATATTATAAAACTATAATATATTCAACAGACCGAATTTCAGTGAAGATGAACTAAATATGGCTGTAAGCTTTTTGATTAATAAATCTCAAGGATTAAAATTTTTAGATACTTATAAAGAAGAATTTACTCCTACAAATTATTTCAGTGCTACAAAAGAACAATTTTATGATAATAGCTATAATCCAAATGAAGCTCAAGGCTTAAGTGATATGAGCTTATGGTTTTTTCCGATGGGTAAAATTGGCGGAAGTGTAGTTAAAGAAACCGGAGGAATGATTTATGAAGGCAGTAAAGTAATCTTACAAAAAGGCAGTAATAAAGTAAGTTCTCTAGCCATACCTACTACAACAGTCGGATTATCTGATTATGCAAATGCACCTACAAGCAGTAATGATAAATTATATAGCGGACCAACCGATGCTTCATTAATAATAGGAGGATTATTAGCCAATCAAGGAACTAAAATGTTATCACAAACAATACTTAAACAAAATGCTAAAACATCAATAAAGTATGGGCTTGAAGCAGGTGTATTTGATGGAGCACTGCAAATAGGAAGTCAAATCACAGACCAAATGATTGATGTTGGTGGCTCTGTAGATTTTAGAAAAATTTCTTTGGATTGGGATAATATTAGTAGGAGTATTATATCTGGAGCTGTTATTGCACCAAATTTTTTTGATTCCTCTAAAACAATTATTCACTCTTGGAAAGCAAAACAAAATTTAAAAAATCAATTAAAAGATGCTAAAACTATAAATAGACAAAATAAAATACAAGGTAGAATAGATAAAAATAATAATAAACTTAAGAATCACATCTATTTTCAAACAACCAATAAAATGCTTAATAAAGCAATAGATTATGAAGTAGAAAATCTTCAAGGCGATAATAAGTGAAATACTCATACGATTATGTTTTATGGAAATATCTAGGAAGACTTGCAACAAACTATCCAGTAATATATTGGATAGTTTTTTGTATTATTATGTCACTATTTTTATATATTTTTGATTTTAATTATATAAAGAATAATAAAAAAAGAGACATACTATTTTTAATTTTTATGATTTGTTGGCTCATATGGTTAACGGTTTATAAAAGTAGTGGTTGGCTTATTTATCCTTGCATAATCGCTTATATATTAATATTTGGAATAATTATCTATAAATACTATATTTTTAAAAAAGATAAAATTGAAAATTCTTGTATAAACCAAAAAACTAAAATTTCAAACCTTAGCCCAACCAAACCTAAAAAACAACAAAAACCAAATAAGCAAAAAGATGTTCAAAAATCAAATTTTAAAAAATATAAACTTATTAATAACAATAGAGTAAAAGATAAAAATAACAATGAAGATAAGAAATAGATGCAGGATTATTAGCCAATCAAGGAACTAAAATGTTATCACAAACAATACTTAAACAAAATGCTAAAACATCAATAAAAGCCGGTTTAGCCGGTGCAGGACTTGATGCTAGCAGTCAAATAGGAACTCAATTAACAAATCAAATTATTGATAATAACGGATATGTAAATTTCAATGATATAAATTTAGACTATGACAGTATTGCATTTAGTGGTGTGGCTGGAGCTGTGACTATTCCTACAGTATTTCAATCATATGATAGTATTAAATATTCAATAAAAGCCAAAAAAGAACTTCAAAAGCAATTAAAAACTAAAGTTTCACCAAAGAAAATCGAAAAAATAAATAATAAAATTATAGAACATAAATGGAATATTCGTAAAAACATAATATTTCAAATAGGAAATTATGAATCAAAAGAAGTGATAAAAAATTCAACAATAAGCAATAAAAATGAATGAATTTTTAGCTGGCGCTAAAATAGCATTTCAACAAAAAATTCTTGGCTCAATATTAGACAACATAATTTTTAGTGATTTGCCTATAATAAATTGGCTGATATTGGAAATACTTGGATTGCCAATAATGTATAAAATTATTAAAAGTATTAAGTATAATTTTTATATTTACAAAACATATAGAATACCTTCTTCAATAAAATTGTTTCTATTTGATGGTATTGTTATTATTGTAATTTTTTTAGTTTTAATATATCTAACCATATATAAGTCTTATGGTTGGCTTATTTATCCTTGTATAATTACAATAAGTTCAATGTTTATTGTTATTTATTTTTCATTTAAATCAAATTCTAATAATAAATATATTAAAATTAAAAAAATAAAACCTAAAAAACAACAAAAACCAAATAAGCAAAAAGATGTTCAAAAATCAAATTTTAAAAAATATAAACTTATTAATAAAAATAGAGTAAAAGATAAAAATAACAATGAAGATAAGAAATAGGTGCAGGATTATTAGCCAATCAAGGAACTAAAATGTTATCACAAACAATACTTAAACAAAATGCTAAAACATCAATAAAAGCCGGTTTAGCCGGTGCAGGACTTGATGCTAGCAGTCAAATAGGAACTCAATTAACAAATCAAATTATTGATAATAACGGATATGTAAATTTTAATGATATAAATTTAGATTATGATAGTATTGCATTTAGTGGTGTGGCTGGAGCAACTACAGTGCCGAGCATGATACAATCTGGTAAAGATGTTTTTTATTCCATAAAAGCTATTAATAAAAAATGGAAAGATTTTTTAAATTCAAATACTATAAACAGGAAAAATAAGAATTTTGATAAAATAATTTATCATGGTGAAAATATAATGAGGCATTCTGTTTTCCAAGGAGCAAATATTGAACTTGGCAACTCCATTAAAAATGCAACAATAGATTCTCAATATGAATGAATTTAATAATGCTTTTTGGAGAGAATTTCAGTATAAAATTGTCAATGTAGTAATAAAATTTGCCAATGAATATCCTATAGTTTCTTGGATAATTTTATACATTGTGGGTTTGTTTTTTTTATTTTTAAATATAAAATTAATTAAATATTCTTTGATTGCATATAAAAAAACAAATCAAGTAAAAATTATAAAATTAGTCTTTGCAGCTTGTTTCCAAGTGGTTATATTTTTTTATTTTCTCATAAAGTTTAGTATATATAAATCTTACGGCTTATTGATATATCCTTGCATATTCACATGGTTATCTACATTTTATCTCATTTATATATCATACAAGGAATACAAAAAGATTATAGAAAAAACTACACATACAAATAAAAATGATATTTTTTTTAAAAAACCCAAAAAACAACAAAAACCAAATAAGCAAAAAGATGTTCAAAAATTAAATTTTAAAAAATATAAACTTATTAATAAAAATAGAGTAAAAGATAAAAATAACAATGAAGATAAGAAATAGGTGCAGGATTATTAGCCAATCAAGGAACTAAAATGTTATCACAAACAATACTTAAACAAAATGCTAAAACATCAATAAAAGCCGGTTTAGCCGGTGCAGGACTTGATGCTAGCAGTCAAGTAGGAACTCAAATTTATACTCAAGCTATTAATAATAACGGATATGTAAATTTTAAGGATAAATTTAATGTCATCAAATGATAAAAAACAAATTTTGAAAAATCTTATAAAATTTAACAAATCTTTAAAAAACATAAAAAATGAAATTTCAAATTTAAATTTTGATAGCAAATTTGAATTATATATAATAACAAAGAATGATATAAAGCAAATTTTAAACAGAGCTTTAAAAGAAAATATTACTTTTAAAGAGCTTGAAGAATGGGCGAATTTAATAGAATGCAGAGATGATTTAGGCTTTGAAGAAGAAATTTTACAAGAAATTATATTCGATTTTGCAAATCCTGAAATTAATGGTTTGATTACAAAGGATAAAATAAAAACTGCATTAAAAGAATTGGATATGATAACATAACCAAGCAACCAATATATGGACAAATAAAAAATAAAAAACTTACAGGAAATTATAAAATGTTTGTAAATAATAAATCTATATCAACAACAAAACCAATAAATTATACTATACCTAGTAATGCTTATTGGTTTGGAAATACTATATCAGATTCTAGAGTTTGGATATATGGAACAGCTGGGTTTGAAATTGCAAATGATATATTTAATGATAGCACAACGCCAGGGACACAAAAAGGAACATTGGGAGCTATTATTAAAAATATGTATCAAAATATTAAAAAACGAGATGAAGAATAAATTGAGTGGTTTTTCTTATGTTTTTTTAGGAATTATTTTTATTGTAGAAGCCGTTTGGTCTTTTTGCGGTGGAAAAATTTATATAAAATATACTGGTTGGATAGAACCATCCATACAAATGTCTATAACCTCTATGGCTATAGGAATTATTTTTATATGTATAGGAATTTTTTATAACTCAAAACATTCAGATTTTATGCGTTGCAAAAAATGCCATAAAGTTTATAATTATGTTGATGTAAAAGATAAAGATAAAATTTGCCCAAAATGCAGTGGAGAGTTACAAGATTACAAAGAATTTGAAAAAGAAGAACAAGAAAAGAAAAACAAAGAATTTAAAAGAATTGATAAAATAGAAAGAGAATTGATTGAAGAATATAAAAAGAGTAAAAAATGAAATTTATCTTAAATTTATTGCGGAGAATGATTTAAATATGATTACTAAGATATATGTAAAAATACTAAATGAGGATTTAATCGTTTATAGACCCGTATTAGCAAATTCTATTAGAGAAAATACTTTTAAAATCATTGATAAGCATAATTTTTTAGATGATTTTGATGAAGAGCTTGAATTCGTTTTTGGAGATATTGTAAAGTGTAAAAAAATAGATAACTGTTATTACGCGTTTAAAAAAATTAAAAATAAAAAACAAAAATAAAAATTTCAGGAAGTTACAAAAATCAAGATGGAGTTTTTGAATATATAATTGAACCAGATAATACTATAAATCATAGATTTTTTAGGGTAATAGGAGAATAAGATGAATGAAAGAAATAATTTTATTTTAATAGAGGAGTTGTTTTTTAAAAATTTAAACGAAATAGCCTATAATTATGAAAATGTTATAAAAAAAATTAAAGTTTTAGAATTAAAAGGGTTTGTAATTTTAGGTGGAGATGTAATAAAGTACGATGGAGATACAGTCAAATATACATATGATAATTGGTATTTTAATCCAGATGAATATTCATATGACATATTAAAATATTCAGCACAAAAAGCTATTGACTATATAGAAAAATATAATGAAATAGATAAAGATTGCTTTTATTCTTTATGTGTAGAAAAGCTATGAAAAATTATTTAATTATTTTAAACACAATATAGATATAATATTGAGGAAATAAAAAATATGTTTGATAGATTTTTTTATTCTATTCTTGGATTTTATTGTTTGTCCCAAGGAGTTTTTGCAATAATTACAAAAAAATTATTATTAAAGGTTTTAAAGCCTATTATGATAATATACTTCTATGTATTGTTGTATCTATTGTGTTTTTTATTTTTGGAATATTTTGCTTATATTTAGCTTTTCGGCCCAAGAATCTTATTAAAAAAAATCCTGAGTTTGTAAAATGTCCTAAATGTAAAAAATCGTATCACTATAAAGACACAAATAATGGAATTTGCCCTAGATGTGATATTAAAGCTATAGAAACGGAAGAATATTACAAGAAATTTCCAGAAGAACTAAAGGATAGTGGCATATAAAAATATCTAAACTATCTAAAGTAAGAAAAATGTATAATAAAAAACAAGGATAAAAATTTGAATTTAAAATTTATAAGGTATAAACTACCAAATATATTTAAAATTATAATTGTACTATTTTTATCCATTAATCAGCTTTTAGCAAATTTATATTTACCTTATACCACCTACTACGACAAACAAACTGATAAATCAAGCTTTGGAGGTCTTAGTAAAAGTTCATCTAAAATAAACGATACAACTATCTCTCAAAGCTCATCAAATCTATTCAGTGCAAACAGTATAGATTTAAAAGCAAATAATATAAATGTAATGGCTTCAAATCTGAAATAAAAAAGAGAATTTAGACCGAATTAAATTTTGTTGTTAAGGATATTTTATAAAAAATATCATACCTAGTAAAAAATAAAAAAAGGGCGTAAATTTTACGCCCTTAAAAATTAAGCTTTTGGATCAGGATGTTTGAAAATTGTCAAATCCGGAGCTTCACCGCTGTATTTTTCTATATTTGCAAGTGCTGTGTGAGCGATATTTCCGTTTGCAAGTTTTGAAGTTGGAATGTCAATTGTAAGGACATTTGCCGAACCGTTTTTGCAAAGTGTATTTTCTTCGCTAGAATTTAAAGGATCATACCACGCACCCTCGCTAAGCTTTAAAACACCTTTTTTAATATTTTTTGTAACAAAAGCTCCTGCTAAAATTTGACCTCTGGCATTAAAAACTCTAACTAAATCACCATTTTTTATGCCTTTTGCTTTTGCATCATCTTCATTTATCCATACAGGTTCGCGATTTGCTATTGCTAAATGTTCGCGAAGTGAAGTATTGTTTAATTGAGAATGAAGTCTATCTGTAGGATGTGAAGATACCAGATGAAATTCAGCCGGTTTATTTTTCATTCCAAGCCATTCAATTGGTTCGAACCACATAGGATGGGCTTTACAATCATCATAATGCATTTTTTCTATTGTTTCCGAATAAATTTCAATTAAACCTGATGGTGTTCCAAGCGGATTTAGTATAGGATCTTCCCTGAAATCTCCATGGCGAATATATGATTCGCTTTCCATTGTACTTAAAAATTTAACAGGTTTATTTTCTTGCCAAAATTCCTTAAACGGTTTCATATCTACGCCGTTTAATTCAATTAAATTCATACTTAAAACTTGTTTGTAAGCACCCTCATAAAAGCTTTCAATCCACTCTAATTCGCTTTTTCCTTCATCAAATTTATCTTTTACACCAAATTTTTCAGCTAAATCTCTAAAAATTTCAAAATCATTTCTGCTTTCGCCGATAGGTTTTACAGCTTGTTTCATAGGTACTATGGCTATATTTGAATAATCTCCGACCATAGAAATATCATCTCTTTCATAACTTGTTGTTGCAGGCATTACTATATCCGCTAATCTTGCTGTCGGTGTCCAATAAATTTCATTTACTACGATTGTTCGAGGAAGTTGCCAAGCTTTTAAAAATTTATTTGTATCTTGATGGTGAACAATAGGATTTCCGCCAACCCAATAAATAAAATCTATTTTTTTCGGATATGCAATTTTTTGACCGTTATGATCAATTGTTTTGCCAGGATTTAGTAGCGCATCGCTTATTCTGGCAAGTGGAAATGAATATTTTGAAGCTACTTCAAGCCACTCGGCGCCGCCGCTGTTTGTGCTTCCTGTAGTTATTCCGCCTACTACACCGCCTTTTGCAGTAGGAACACCGCCGCCTGAATAGTGATAACTAAGCCCAAAACCACCACCAGGTAATCCTATTTGTCCTGTCATTGCACAAAGTGTTGCTAAAGCCCAATGCGGTTGTTCGCCATGATGAGCTCTTTGCATTCCCCAACCGCTCATTATCATTGTGCGGTTATCAAAAATTGTATGAGCAAGTTCTTTTATTGTTTTCGCGCTTACGCCGCTAATTTTTTCCGCCCATTCAGGAGTTTTAGGTGTTTCGTCATTTTTGCCAAGAAGGTATGGCAAAAATTTATCGAATCCTACGCAATAATTTTCCAAAAATTCTTTATCGTATTTTTTTGAATTATAAAGTTCATACATCATACCAAGCATCATTGCGACATCGGTATTTGGATTTGGCGCTATCCACTCAGCATCTAAAAATTGACAAGTTTCATTTTTGACCGGATCTATAAAAATAATTTTTTTGCCTGATTTTTTGAGATCTTCAAAATATTTTAAACCTAAATCATCATTAACCGTCCATGAAATTCTTAAAGTTACAATAGGATTCGCTCCCCAAATTACAACTACTTTTGAATTTTCCAAAACTACCGGCCAAGATGTTTGTTGTTCGTAAACTTCAAGTGTGCCCATAACATGTGGCATTATAAATTGTGACGCTCCGGTAGAATAATCACCTAAAACGCCGACAAAACCGCCTGTCATATTCATGAATCTATGAAGTAAAATTCTTGAATTTTGTACGTTTCCGCTGCTTTTCCAACCGTAACTTCCGGCGAATACGCCCTCTGCACCGTATTTTTTACGTGTTTTTTTAAGCTCTTTTGCAATTAAATTAATAGCATCTTCATAACTTACTCTTACCCATTCATCGCGTCCTCTTAATTCAGGCTTCGGATCATCCGGATTTTGTAAATAGCTTTTTCTTACATATGGATATTTTATGCGATCTTTTGCATATACCAAATCGCCTGTTAATTCTAAAAACGGATTTTTAATTTTTGAAATTTTCTCATACGGCTCAGATTTTACGATTTTGCCATTTTTTATTGTGAGTTTCAGCATTCCCCAGTGCGCACCTGTTATAACTTCACCGTCGGTTATAAGTTTAAAACCTTTTTTTGCATTTTCACTACTGAAAAGCTTGGTTTGCATAAAAAGTGGTAAAGCCATTATGGCGCCTAAATTTTTAAGCGCATTTCTTCTTGATAAATTAGTCATCTTTTGCTCCTTATCATTGTTTTGTTGTTGTTTTTTGTAAAAATTGTTCAACTAAAAAACGATCTTCTTTTTCTATCGTAGTTCTGTCAATCATAGCTTTTAACATAGCCGGCCACTGATTCGCGCTAAATTCATTTATATTATGCAAAGCATGGCACATAGCGCAATTATCAGCATATAGTTTATTTGCTTTTTTCATAAGCTCATCGTAATTTTTTTCAAAATTTGTGTTTTGAGTCCAAAGTATAGTAGAAACCTCGTTTGTTTGTTTGTTAATTGTTTCATATTTTATATCGGAATTCGCTTTAAAAGCAGCATTTAAAATTCTGTTATTCGGATTAAAATACAAAATTTGTTTTTTGTTATTTTGGATAAAACCTGAAATTTTGATTTGTGCAAAATCGCCGTCATTTTTTAAAATTTCAACTTTTGCGGTTGGCAAAAGCCTACCTATCGCATTTTTATCACCTTTGTTCAGATAAAGCTGTTTAACTTCGTTCGGATATGAAATTTCTCCACCGAATACGAAACTGCAAAAAATTACAAAAAATAATGGAAATTTTTTAGCAATCATAATAAATACTCCTAAAATATTTAAGAAAATTATATTTTTCTTGTGTTAATTGAGCGTTAATTATGAAATTCTCGTATTTATTTACATTTTTTTATACATTTTGAATTGTATGTGAGTTAAGGTTTAATTATAAAATTTTACATAAAAATCAAAATTTTATTAAAGTTTTTGTCATAACGCGCCGGTTTTTACGCGCTTGGTATATTTGAAATTCAATTTGAGTTAGCGAAGTTAATTTAGCTCCGGCTTATTAAAATCTCTAATTTTTGGACAACTTACATATTTTCCTTATCAATTTGAGATAGCTTAAAATTGTAAGATAAAATTTAATTATAAATTCATTTCTACGCGAGGCAATAAGTAATTAAAAGTTAAAATTTTTTAATTTATTTTAACAATGATAATGTTTGAAATTTTATAAAATAGAAATTTTGTGTATTTGAAATTAAATAAAAGGTGCTAATAAAGCACCTTTGTAATTTATTTAAACCAGCCGGATTCTTTTTTGACTGCCGCATCACCTGATTTTGAAAGAAAATCTCCCGTTCCTTTTGCTACATCTCTAGTAGCTTCCGCTTCGGTTCTTCTTGCGTCCGCTTGCGATTGAACCACATCTGTATGTGCATTTATATTTTTAAGATCGGCATCGGCGAAATCATCGGCTTTTTGTGCTCTTGCTTTTCTCATAGCTTTTCTTTCTTCAAGTTCAGCTCTCATGTCTTCAATTTCAATTTGTCTTTTTAGATCTTCATATTCCTGATCTCTTTTTTTGTCAGCCATATAGTCTTGATACATTCTTTCTTCTTTAGCTTCTTTTTTCGCTTCTTTTTTCGCTTCTTTTTTCGCTATTGCATCAAGTTGTGCTTTTCTTTTTGCAGCTGCAGCAGCTTTTGCTTTGTTTGCGCTAATTCGCTCTTCACGTTCGCCTTGAAGTTCAGCTTGTCTTAAAGCATCCAAATCTGCGTAAGTATTTGTAATAAAAAATACTAATATTGCTGACAATGCTATTTTTTTCATATTTTATCCTTTATTTTTTAGTGTCCGGACAAATTGCGTTTGGTTGAATTCTTGTCTCTTTGTTTTTAGTTGTAATCATAAGAGCGGTTCCCTCTTTGAATTGACACATTCTGCCGGCTTGAGTTGAAGTTTTTATTTTTGTTCCTTGTTTATAAGCAAGTGTTACTCCTTCCACTATTACTTTGTCATCTACCAAACTACCTGCTCCTGCACCGATTGCAGCACCTGCCACACCGCCTGCAGTTGCACCGGCGGTTTCATGTCTGTCGCCACCCATTTTATGTCCTAAAACAGCTCCACCGACTGCACCTAGAATTCCACCGAACATTTGGGCTGTTTCTTTTGCTTGTTTGTTATCTACAGCTACTTTAGCTGGAGAAATATTGATAATTTGAACAGTTTTTGCATCTTGTTGCATATTTAATGAATCTACATCATATACATCTGCACCAAGTGTATCCGCTTGATTTGTACAACCGCTAAAAGAAATAATAGCGGCTACGCTAAATAAAACTAAAACTTTTTTCATTTTTTTTCCTTTAAAAAAAATATTTTAAAATTTGAAATTTATAAAAAAAAGAAACAAAAAGTAAATCAATAATATTGATAAAATTTTTAAAGTCACTGCAAATGAAAGTATATAGGTATTAAATCATTTTTTAATTAAATTATGCTATTTAATATATTTTTAACAAATAGTTTTAGAATTGATTACAATATTAAAAATATGAATTATATTTTTACTTTAATATAAAATTATTAAAATAAAGAAATATTTCTCTCAATTTTTCTCAAACTTTTATCTACTTTTAAGCAAGTTTTTTATACAATTCAATTTCGCTTTTTTGAAAAGCAAACTAAAAAGCTTTTTAGAAAAAGTAAGTTTTTTAAATTATCATTGTCAATATAATCAAAGTCAATCTTTGAAATCTAAACAAGTGATCGATTGAGCCGGTTTATCAGGTTTTAGGCTTTCTTAGGAAAGTAAAAGCTGAAATGAACTAAAAATATATTTAATATTCAAAAAGTTTTTAGATTAAAAACTTCATATATAAATTATAATAAATAAAAAACTCTTTTAATAAAAAACAGCTTGATTTAATTAAGCAAATATTTTATAAAGAGAGATAAAAAATGTTTTATATGGAGAGTTTGATCCTGGCTCAGAGTGAACGCTGGCGGCGTGCCTAATACATGCAAGTCGAACGAACGAATAAGAGCTTGCTCTTATAAGTTAGTGGCGCACGGGTGAGTAATATATAGCTAATCTGCCTCTTAGTAGAGGATAACAGTCGGAAACGATTGCTAATACTCTATACTTCTGCTTTACATAAGTAAAGTAGAGAAAGTTTTTCGCTAAGAGATGAGGCTATACTGTATCAGCTAGTTGGTAAGGTAACGGCTTACCAAGGCTATGACGCATAACTGGTCTGAGAGGATGATCAGTCACATTGGAACTGAGACACGGTCCAAACTCCTACGGGAGGCAGCAGTAGGGAATATTGCGCAATGGGGGAAACCCTGACGCAGCAACGCCGCGTGGAGGATGACACTTTTCGGAGCGTAAACTCCTTTTATCGGGAAAGAATAATGACGGTACCCGATGAATAAGCACCGGCTAACTCCGTGCCAGCAGCCGCGGTAATACGGAGGGTGCAAGCGTTACTCGGAATCACTGGGCGTAAAGGGTGCGTAGGTGGATTATCAAGTCTCTTGTGAAATCTAATAGCTTAACTATTAAATTGCTTGGGAAACTGATAGTCTAGAGTAGGGGAGAGGCAGATGGAACTCTTGGTGTAGGAGTAAAATCCGTAGATATCAAGAAGAATACCTATTGCGAAAGCGATCTGCTAGAACCTAACTGACACTGATGCACGAAAGCGTGGGGAGCAAACAGGATTAGATACCCTGGTAGTCCACGCCCTAAACGATGTATACCGGTTGTTGCTTTGCTAGTCAAGGCAGTAATCCAGCTAACGCATTAAGTATACCGCCTGGGGAGTACGGTCGCAAGATTAAAACTCAAAGGAATAGACGGGGACCCGCACAAGCGGTGGAGCATGTGGTTTAATTCGAAGATACGCGAAGAACCTTACCCGGACTTGATATCTAACAAATCATCCAGAGATGGAAGAGTGTCTGCTTGCAGAAATGTTAAGACAGGTGCTGCACGGCTGTCGTCAGCTCGTGTCGTGAGATGTTGGGTTAAGTCCCGCAACGAGCGCAACCCACGTATTTAGTTGCTAACAGTTAGGCTGAGTTCTCTAAATAGACTGCCTTCGTAAGGAGGAGGAAGGTGTGGACGACGTCAAGTCATCATGGCCCTTATGTCCGGGGCGACACACGTGCTACAATGACATATACAATGAGATGCAATATCGCAAGATGGAGCAAATCTATAAAATATGTCCCAGTTCGGATTGGAGTCTGCAACTCGACTCCATGAAGCCGGAATCGCTAGTAATCGTAGATCAGCCATGCTACGGTGAATACGTTCCCGGGTCTTGTACTCACCGCCCGTCACACCATGGGAGTTGATTTCACTCGAAGCGGGGATGCAAAATTTGCTACCCTCCACAGTGGAATCAGCGACTGGGGTGAAGTCGTAACAAGGTAACCGTAGGAGAACCTGCGGTTGGATCACCTCCTTTCTAGAGTACAAATGAATATTCTCTCACAAGATATTCATCATAAATCTCAATCATCCTTGTTTAGTTTTCAGAGATTGAATAATTTAAAAAGAGCAAATTAAAATTAAAAATAAAAACATATATAATCCCGATTGTTTTTATCAACAACGAAACAGACAGATAAATAAAAAAACACAAATCAATAAACAAACAGACAAAAACCGAAAATATAATAAAAACAATGAAACTTATAAGAATAATAATCTTCTTAAAATAACCGATAATTAAAATACAATAAAATAATCAGATATTATGTAAACATCGGGGAATTAGCTCAGCTGGGAGAGCGCCTGCTTTGCACGCAGGAGGTCAGCGGTTCGATCCCGCTATTCTCCACCATTTATTATTTTATTCTGATTTTCTAAAAATTAAGCTTTATGCTTTAATAAAAATAGAAAATCTATAACAAAAAGATATATAAAGAGGGCCTGTAGCTCAGCCGGTTAGAGTGCACCCCTGATAAGGGTGAGGTCATAAGTTCAAGTCTTATCAGGCCCACCAGTTGATTATATTGAAAAGATAAAATTTAATCTATCTCTTATCTATTTGATTCATCGTATATACTTTTTACATTATTTTCGTATTATTAATTATTAAAATTTAAATGAATTTATTGATGTTAAATTTTTGATTTGTTGAAATATAAATACATCAAAATTTATATATTAAAGCATATAAGTTTAGATATAAAATTTATCGGTCGTTAAATTTTTATAATTTTAATAAAAATCTACTTTTTGTCATAATCTCATTTTTACGCAAAAAATAATGAAATTTTATATTCAATAGAATATTAATTTTGTTATAGTTTAATTAATTTGATTGTTAAATTTTTGAATTGCTTTTTGAGTTTTTTACTTCTTCGTATGCGAAGTTTATGCAGTTGTTTTCTCATTATCCGTTACCCGGTTTTTTTAAATTTCGTTATATTGATATAAAAAAATTTGAATTAAATAGTTGAAATTTTGAGCTGTTTATAAATAAAATTTATTATTCTGTTTCTCATTTTCATCAGCTATAAAGTAAAATTTTGTTAAAATATTATCATGAAAAATCCTTTTTTATCATTAAAATACCGCAATTTCAGAATTTACTGGGTTGGTATGAACGTATCTCTTATCGGCTCTTGGATGCAAACGATAGCGCTTCCTTGGCTAACTTTGACTATTACAGGAGATTCTTTTAAAGTAAGTCTGGTTGCTGTTTCGCAGTTCATTCCGCCGCTTTTTCTTACTCTATTTTATGGCGCGCTGCTTGATAAATTTAATAAAAAGCTTTTGTTAAGTATAGCCCAAATAGGTATGGCAAGCGTTGCAGCGCTTTTTACGATTATGGTTTTTAGCGGGCAAGAAAATTTCAATTTGATACTGATATTGTCACTTATTCATGGAATCTTTATGAGTTTTGATGCGCCAAGTCGCCAGTCGATGATTTATGATTTGATTGATAACAAATGCGATTTACCAAATGCCATTGCACTTAATTCCATGTCTTTTAATGTAGCCAGAATTTTAGGACCTTCTATTGCCGGTTTTATTATGGCGGTTTTTGGTGTCGGTTGGTGCTTTTTGATAAACGCCATAAGTTTTTTTGCCGTTTTAATCTCGCTGAAATTTATAAAATTTCGCCCTGACGTGATAATAAATCATACCGGAAAACTTGAAATTTGGCGCTCTATAAAAGAGGGCTTTTTGTATGTTTTAAATAAGAAAATTTTGCTCGAAGGTCTTTGTATTTTGCTTATAGTGGCTACTTTTATACCAAATTACAATGTTACAATTTCGGCTTTTGTAAAATTTGTGCTTGAAGGAGACGAAACTACATTCGGTTATCTTATATCGTCTGTCGGTGTCGGCGCGTTTTTTGGTGCGCTTTTTGTTGCTGTTTTCGGAAAACTTGGCTCTTATTGGATTTACGTTGTTTCATTTTTTACAGCAATTATTTTATCTTTTATGAGCCTTTTTGAAAATTTTTACATTATCTGTTTTTTAGTGATTTTAACTGGTTTTGGTTTTGTAATTGTAACGGCCAGCACCAATTCGATGATTCAGCTAAATACTAAAAATGAATTTAGAGGGCGCGTGATGAGTATTTATACTTTTGTGTTTCAAGGTTCTACGCCTTTTGGCGCTATGTTTGCAGGATATTTTATAGAGCGATACGGCGCGAAATTCGGGTTTTTTATCAGCGGTGCAGCTGTATTTTTGCTGCTTTTAATGATAATATTCTGTTTTAAAAATAAGATGAGAAGAAAATGAAAGTTGCAGTTATTATTTATGATGGGTTTGATTTACGAAATTTTGCCGAAATTTACGCATTTTTGCACGAAAATTTCGAGCCTGAAATTTGTGCTTTTAAAGAAAATGTAAAAGATTGCTTCGGCGTGAGAATAAAAGCCGAAATTTTTTCACAAAGTCTGATTGATTATGATTTTATAGTTGTTTGCGACGGTAAAAGTGAAAATTTAGCTGTTGATGATATTTTTTTATCATGGCTTAGAAGTGCGAATTCCGCTGGTAAAAAAATTTGCTTCGGGCGCGCAAAAATTCTTTGTGAAAATGCAAAATTCAGCGATTTTACACATTTTGAAAATTTCGATTTGTCGTTGTTTCAAAAAATTTAAATTGTGCTTTTTCGGCTTAAATTTAATAAATTTTTTAAAGCTGAAAAATTTAAATTTCGCAAATTTCGGCTTTTATTAAAATTTTAAAATTTTAGTCAAAAGCTGTTATAATTACAAAATTTTAAAGGAAAAATGATGAAAAATTTGCAGGAAAATCTTAAACTTTTTTATTTGGGGCTTGAAAACGGTGAGCCGTTTTTGTATAAAAACAAAGACTTAACAACGCATGCTTTAATAATAGGAATGACAGGAAGCGGCAAAACAGGGCTTGGAGTTACGCTTTTGGAAGAGGCTTGTATAGATAATATCCCGTCTATCGTTATCGATCCGAAAGGCGATCTTACAAATCTTGCTTTAAGTTTTCAAAATTTAAGCGCGGATGAGTTTTTGCCTTTTATGGATGAAAATGAAGCCGTAAATAAAGGCATTTCGGTGCAAGAGCTTGCAAACGAGACGGCTCAAATTTGGAAAAAAGGATTACAGAACAGTTATCAGGATATCAGTCGCGTAAAACTTTTTAAAGATTCGGCAGATGTAAGAATTTATACGCCAAAAAGTTCGGCAGGGCTTGGTGTAAGTTTGCTTTCAAACTTTAAAGCGCCGCAAAATTTGGACGATGAAGCTATGAATAATTATGTTTTAAATTTGGCAAGCAGCGTTTTAAGTCTTGCCAAAATCGGAACAGATGATGTAAATTCACCTGAAATGCTGCTTTTAGAACAAATTTTTCTTGAAAATTTCGCAAACGGCAAAGATTTAAGTATAAGCGAACTTATAACCCAAATCGCAACACCGCCTTTTGAAAAAATAGGCGTTTTCGATGTGCAAACTTTTTTTCCAAACGATAAACGAATGGCATTTGCAATGAAAATAAATGCGCTTGTTGCAAATCCGTCTTTTAAGCAATGGCTTAACGGCGAGCCTTTAAATATCGGCAAAATGTTGTTTGATGAAAATGGCAAGGCTCGTTGCAACATTTTTACGATTTCGCATTTAAATGATGATGAGAGAATGTTTTTTGTAACAATTTTGCTAAATGAAATGATAAGCTGGATGCGAACAACCGAAGGCACAAGTTCGCTAAGAGCGGTATTTTATATGGATGAAATTTTCGGATTTTTTCCGCCAAGCTCTAATCCACCAAGTAAAAAACCTATGCTTACACTTCTTAAGCAGGCACGCGCTTTCGGTTTAGGTTGCGTTTTAAGCACCCAAAATCCTGTGGATATCGATTATAAAGGACTTTCAAATATCGGCACATGGTTTATCGGCAGACTTCAAACGGCGCAGGATAAAGATAGAGTCATATCAGGACTTAGCGGCGTGAATGGCGCGGATTTTACCAAAAGTGAAATTTTAGAGCTTCTTTCAAATATAGAAAAACGCTCATTTTTGGTAAAAAATATTAATGAAAGCGGGCTAAAAGTGATTTCAAGCCGTTTTGCGCTTAGTTACTTAAAAGGACCTTTGAATGCCGATCAAATCAGTGCGCTGATGAAAAATAAAATTCAAATAAACGTGCCGAAATTTCATAAAAATACGGGCGCAAAACCTATAATTTCAAATGAAATTCCTCAACTTTTTAGCGGTTCGGGCGAGCTTAGCGCAAATTTATATGCCACAGCAAAAATTCGCTATACGGATAAAAATTTGGATTATACAAAAGATATTCATTTATGTTTTGATTTGGATGGCGCTTCAAATGTTGATTGGAGCGAAGCAAGCGACAGAGAAATTGAAAATTTAAGTCAAAGCGATCCTGAAGATGCAAAATTTGAGGAAATTCCAAGTTTTATAAGCAGTCTTAAAAATTTCAAAAATTTGCAAAACGATTTCAAGGAATTTTTATATAGAAACGCAAAATTATCGCTATTCAGTGCACTTGATTTAAACTCAAATCCAAAAGAAAGCAAAGAGGAATTTTATGTCAGATTGAGCGACAGAGCAAATGAAATTTTAGAAAGCAAAACGGATGAAATAACCAAAAAATTTAATAAAGAAAAATCTCGAATTGAAGCTAGAATTCGCACCGCACAGCAAAGGCTCGAAAAAGAAAAGGCAGGAGTTTTAAAAAGCGGAATTGACGCCGCCATAAGCATAGGAACGGCTATTTTCGGCTCGCTTTTAGGTTCTCGCTCAAGCTCTATAGGCAAAATCGCAACAAGTGCAAGATCCGCAAATAGAGTGCTGAATGAGCGTAAAGACGTAAAAAATGCAAGCGAAAATTTGGAAGTTTTGCTAAATCAAATGGATGAAATGACCGCAAAATTTAATGATGAAATAAATGAACTAAAAGATAGCCTTGACTTGCAAAAAATCACACTTGACATAAAAGAAATTCTTCCCAAAAAAAGCGATATTTACGATGAAAAAATTTATCTTTTATGGAAAAGTTAGATTAAATTTGCTAAATTTCGCGCTTTGAAAGGTAGAAATGAACGAAAATATTATATGTGTTATTTTGGCTTATCTAATTGGCGGTGTGCCGTTCGGCTTAATTTTAGGTAAATTTTTTGGCGGTGTTGATATTAGGGCTTTTGGAAGTCACAGCATAGGCGCTACAAATGTGCTTCGTGTAATAAAAGAAAAAGATCCGAAAAAAGGCAAAATTTTAGCGATTGCGACTGCACTTTGCGATATTTTTAAAGGCGTGATTCCTATTTTAATAGCGCGAGCGTTTGACGTTTCTTTAAATACACAGTGGAGTATGGCGGTTTTTGCAGTTTTGGGACATTGCTTTTCGCCGTATCTTGTTTTTAAAGGCGGGAAAGGCGTAGCAACAGCCGCCGGTGTGCTTGCCTGCTTTGTGCCGGCAGAAGTTGCGATTGCCGTTGTCGGCTGGTTTGTTTGCGGAAAAGTACTTAAAATTTCAAGTCTTGCAAGCCTTGCGGCTATTCTTTGTTTTGCGGTAGCTCTATATTTCATTCATCCTCAAATGCAAGGCATAAATACCTACGCACCGATTGTTGTGATAATTTTTACAATTATCTATAAACATATTCCAAACATTGTTCGCTTAATCAAAGGCGATGAGAAAAAGGTCATTTAGTGCGGATTTTGGTTGAAAATTTAAAATTTAAAACCGTTATCGGTATTTTAGATTTTGAACGTGAAAAAGAGCAGGAAATTTGTGTGAATGCAAAATTTGAGGCTGACGAGTTTATAGATTATGCTGAAATTTGCAAGGATATTTGCGGAATTTTTAAAAAGCGGAAATTTCGCCTTGTAGAAGATGCTTTAAATTTTTTTGATGATTATTACCGTGTAAAATTTAAAAATTTGAAATATTTTTACATGAAAATTTTAAAAACCGAAATTTTGCCGAATGCCAAAGTCGGCGCTGAAATCGAAAAAAAATATTAAAATTTTTATAATAAATCGATAATTAAAAATATCCGATTTATCCTAAATCCACAAATTTTCTATCTCTATTTTTAAAAACTGCAACTTTATTAAAGCCGAATTTTAAAGCTGTTTTTAATATTTCGTCGTAATTTTGTGCTACTTGTTCAGGACTGTGCGCGTCGGAGCTGAGCGTGATTTTAATTTCAAGTTCCGCGATTTGCTCTAAAAGCACATCGCTTGGATAAATCTCTTTTACAGGTTTTCTAAGACCTGCCGAGTTTAATTCCACTGTCAAATCGGCTTTTTTAATCGCATTTAACGCACTTTTAGCCAAAATTCTGATATCTTTTTTAGGCAAAAATTTAAAAACTTTTATCAAATCCAAATGCCCTAAAATATCAAATTTTCCGCTTTTTGCAAGATTTTCGATAGCCGAAAAATACTCACTGTAAATTTCATCTATATTTTTATCTTTCCAACCGCCGATAAATTCAGGATTATCAAATCCCCATGCATTTAAAAAATGCACCGAGCCGATTAGATAATCCACTTTCCGCGAAATTACGCGTTCATCAATAAATCCGGGCAAAAAATCAACTTCGTAAGCTTTTAAAATTTCGATTTTGCCTTGAAATTTTTCTTTTAATTCGTCAATTAAATTTTCATAAAAATCCATCTGTGAAAAACTCATACGATAAGCTTTGTCAAAATTCATCGGCGCATGGTCGCTAAATCCGAAAATATCAATTCCTTTTGAAATCGCCGCTTTTAAATACTCTTCAGGCTTTCCGTCGGCGTGATTGCAAAGATATGTGTGGTTGTGCATATCAACTTTCATAGCTTATCCTTTTTTGTAATTTAAGCAAATTATAGTAAAATCACGCTTAAAAAAGGAAAATTTTGAAACCTGAACTTTTAGCCCCTGCAGGCAATCTCAAAAAACTGAAAATTGCACTGAAATTTGGCGCAGACGCAGTTTATGCGAGTGTCGGTTCGTTTTCGCTAAGAAAAAGAAGCGCAAAAGAATTTACTAAAGAAAGCTTTATTGAAGGCGTATCCTATACTCACGCGCACGGCAAAAAATTTTATGCCACATTGAATGCTTTTCCGTTTAATGCTCAAATAAAAGGCATTGAAAATCATATAGAATTTTTAAATGAAATAGGTGTAGACGGCGTAATAGTGGCAAGCGTCGGCGTTATAAATTTGGTAAAAAAGCTTGCGCCTAAGATGTTAATTCATATTTCGACACAGGCCAATGTTACAAATTATTTGGACGCAAAATTTTATTATGAAATGGGTGCTTCAAGAATCGTTCTCGCGCGCGAAATTACATTAAAAGACGCGCTTGAAATTAAAAAAATGCTGCCGGGTCTGGAGCTTGAAATTTTCGTGCATGGCTCGATGTGTTTTGCTTACAGCGGCAGATGTCTGATTTCAGCGGTGCAAAGCGGGCGTTTCAGCAATCGTGGAAGTTGTGCGAACGATTGTCGTTTCAAATATGAGCTTTATGCTAAAGATCCGCAAAACGCAACTCTTTTTCGCCTTGAAGAGCGCGAAAATGACGGCACATACATAATGAATTCCAAAGATTTGAATCTTATATCTTACATTAATGAAATTGTCGCCACAGGTGCGATAGACAGTCTAAAAATTGAAGGTCGCACAAAAAGCGAATATTATGCTGCCTGCACGACAAATGCTTATAGAATGGCAATCAACGATGCTTTTGCCGGAAATTTCAAGGCTGAAATTTACGAAGCTGAAATTGCAACTTTGAAAAATCGTGGTTTTAGTGAAGGATATCTATTTCATCATCCTTATGAAAGAGCAGATACGCAAAATTTAGACACTTCTTTGGTACAAGGAAGCAAACAGGTTGAGGCTTTTAGCGAGGACGGCGAGCTTTTTGCCGTTAAAGGTAAAATCATGCCTGGAGTTGAGTATGAAATTTTTTCACCTTTCGGCACTGAAATTTCAACTGCTAAAAACGAAATAGGTGAAATTTATGAAAAAAATGGTAAATTTTATATGAAATTTGATAAAATCTTTACACAAACAAATAAACAAATGAGTGAAATTCACAGTGGAAACCTGAATTTAATTAAAAGTGTCGCCAAAACATGCGAATTTTGCTTTTTAAGAAAGGATGAAAAATGAAATTTGTTTCTATTATTATGGGCTCAAAGAGCGATTATGAAGTTGTTAGCGAGTGCGCCAAAATTTTAAAAGATTTCGGTGTGGCATATGAAATGATTATAAGTTCGGCACATCGCAGTCCGAAACGTACAGCCGAATATGTCGCAAATGCCGAAAAAAAAGGCGCACAAGTTTTTGTATGTGCAGCCGGAATGGCGGCTCATCTGGCAGGAGCTGTTGCTGCGAACACTACAAAGCCTGTAATCGGAATCCCGATGGGTGGCGGAGCGTTAAATGGGCTTGACGCACTTTATTCGACAGTTCAAATGCCAGGAGGTATGCCTGTGGCTACTATGAGTATCGCAAAAGCCGGAGCCAAAAATGCGGCTTATTTTGCATTGCAAATTTTGGCTTTAAGTGATGAAAAACTTGCTGAAAAACTAATCGAATACCGCAAAGATGCGACAAAAAAAATAGAGAACGATTCAAAAGAGATTGAAGTTCTGCTTTAATTTTTGAATTATTTAAAAGGCGCGAAATTTTAAAAATTTTTGCACCTTTTAAAATTTCGACAATTTACTATTTTTTCAAAAATATCAATATTCATACGACACTTTTGAAAATGATGTCGCAAAAAGGCAAAATTTTAAAAAGAAATATAAAATTTTATTATCAATAACATTTTTATCAATTATTACATTAATTTCCATTTTTTATGAGATTTTGTTTTAAAGAGTTTAAATATTTAAGCGATGATGAAATTTTAAAAAATTTCTTATATAATGCTTTTTTTTGAATAAAATTGAATATGATGATTACGGAAGGCTTCCTTCAAAATTTTACTTTATAAGAAAATCCTACAAATTATGAAATTTTAAAAACACTTAAATAAATAGTTCATAATTGCAGTTGATACAAAGCAGGAAAAGTTTATATATTTTATTAATAAGGAGCAAATTATTAGTGAGAGGTATTTATCTTTAGACGGTTATTATGCGCTGGATGGGATAAGTTATTATCTTTGTGGATAGAAAAGCAAACCAAACTAAACGATATAATTAATGAAAAGTATTCAATATTGGCTGTTTTTATAAAATATAATAAAAAGTGTTGAAAGCGAAAATTTATAAAAATTTTTATAATTTCTATATTTGTGTTATATAGTTTTTGCATTATATTACTATTTGCAATGGTATATATGCTGAAATTTTATTACAAAAAATTTACAAAAATGTAAATAACAATAAAAAACCAACCGACAATGAAAATTCATAAAAATAATTTTGCTTTAAAATAATACATAAATCAAAATTTTTAAATTTTTAAATTATCCGCTATCAAAAACATCAAAATTCCAATTATCAACATAAATGCAAGTCCTAAAAATTCTATATAAATTGTCAGTTTTTTAAATTTCAAATTCGTTATTTTATTTACACCGGCTCCAAAAATAGCGGCCAAAAATATTACAAAACTCATTCCTAATCCCATAAATAGTGCACTTATAAAAGCTGTCAAATAACTTCCGACATTAAAAGCAAGTAAAAAAGCTAAAATTGTTCCAGGGCATGGAATTATGGCTGAGGCTAAAGCTATAAACCACTCTTCTTTGTTTTTAGAGTTGAATTTTATGTTTTTAAATTTTAAATCATTGTGATTTATATTGTTTGAAATTTTAAATTTTGAATTGCTAAAAATTAAACTTTCAGGTTCTTTTATAGTGGAACAAATTGCACATTTGCACTCTTTTGTATGAGTATTTGCCCGTTCTTTTATTTTTTTAAAAAACATGAAGATTGCAATTAAAATTATCATAACGGCTGAAATTTGAGTTGTTATTTTAATGGCGTTTGGCGAGATGCTTCCTGAGATTAAATCTACGAAAAACAGAGTTGTCACAACGACGAAAAAGGCTCCGGCAACGTGAAAAAAACCTATTTTCAAAGAAAATAAAAAACTTTTCATATAATTTCCGCCATTTGCTAAAAAGTAGCTTGTAGTTAAAATTTTGGCATGTCCAGGACCTGCCGCGTGAAAAAATCCATACAAAAAAGATATGGATATCACGCTTATCAAAATCTTTATATCTAAATTCTCAGCACTTTTTATAAAAATGGCTTTTAATTTTTCAAGTGAGTTTATAGCGCTTTGATTGATGAAATTTGGCTTTTTTGTATTTTCGCTACCGTTTTGTTTTACAGGCTCATCCAAACTTTTTTGCGTTTTGTGTTCTATTTGATCGGTTATGAAAAGCGCAAAATTAGCATTTAAATTTGAATTAAACTCAATATAAAAATTATCATCTATTTTTTTATGGCCAGAATTTAAAAAGGTAAAATTAAAAAATCCGTTTTTATCACCAGCCGTTGTTTTTAAAACTCGATTGTTTTGAATTTTAATGCCCACTTTTTGCCGAAATTTAAAAACAATTTTTCCATTTTCCATAACCATCTTTACATCACTGAAATTTCCTTTAATTGTATTTGCAGTTCCGTTTTTATCATACCATTCGAAATTCATTAGAAAATTTTTATTTGATATGTAGTTCAGCATAGCGAAATTTACATCGTCAAGTTCATTTTTATCAAGTTTTGAATTGGAATTAAAATCATAACTTTCCAATGTCAAATCGGTGAAATTTTTTGAAAATATCCAAGAAACTTCAATATCTTCGAGAGTATCCTGTGAAACATTAAAATTTAAAAGAATATGTGCAGTAGGCGTCATCAAAGCACATAAAGCGCAGGCTAATATTTCCGTTTTTAAAAATATCAGCAAAATTATCAATATTCTCATTTTAAGTCCTGTTTTATTGTGTTTATATGAAAGATAAGGTTTTATTTTAAAATTTAAACTTTTAAAAAGTCTTTTTTGTTTATGTTTTTAAATCAAACGTTGCGGTGATAAAAATATTTTTCAAAATAGACTTTTTAACGATTCCAAAAACCTTTATCAAAAAAAATCGAAACGAAGTATATCTAAAGCAACTTAGTTGCAACTTAATTTTAAGCAACCAAGTCGCATTTTATAAAATACAAAAAAGGTAAGAATGCGGCATTATCTCTAAAATAATGCAATAACAAGAATCTTAGCTATTACTTATAATTAAAGACAAAAATTATGGCGTAAAAGATTTATTTAAAAATTTGGAAAATTTTTAAATAAAAAAATAAATTTTCAGATAAAGCCTGTTTTATTGAAATATGAAAATTTGCTTATGAAATGTTGTAAGATAAATTTTAAAAAGCTATGCAAGAGATTTTAAAAATTCAGACAAAATTTTGCTTTTTGTATGTAAATATTTTGCGTAGCTTCTACTTTAACAAATATTATAAAAATGATTTAGCGGTCCTGCTCCATGTCCTAAATCCAACGAATTTTCAATAGTTCCTTGAATATATTTTTTTGCATTTTCCACAGCTTCGTTCATTTTGCGTCCAAGCGCAAGATTTGAAGCGATTGCCGAGCTTAGTGTGCAGCCGGTGCCGTGCGTGTTTTTGGTGTTTATAAATTTCGTTTTATACTCAAAAAATTTACCTTCAAAATATAAAAAATCGCTTGTACCATTTTTATGTCCGCCTTTTATAAGTACTGATTTTGCGCCTTTTTTGGCGATTATAAGAGCTGCATTTTTCATATCGTTTTCATTTGAAATTTCAGTGTTCGTTAAAATTTCAGCCTCCGGGATATTTGGCGTGATAATATCTATTACGCCAAGCATTTTTGAGAGCAAATTTTCTCTTTCACTCATCAGATTAAAGCCGTTTTTTGCTTGCATTACAGGATCTAGCACAACGTTTTTTGCGCTGAATTTCGCTAATTTTTCGGCTACGATTTGCATTATTTCCGCATTTGGAAGCATTCCTATTTTTACGGCTTTTGGCACGATATCTTCAAAAACAGCCTCAATTTGATCTCCAACGGCCTGCGCGCTCATATCGTAAGCATTTATGACGCGAAACGTGTTTTCCGCCACTACGCTTGTTATCACGCTCATACCGTAAAGTCCGTGCGCGCAAAATGTTTTTATATCGGCCTCAATGCCGGCTCCACCGCTGGCATCGCTTCCTGCAATCGTTAAAACCGGAATCATTTTATATCTACACAGATATATTTTTTTTGCATATATTCTGCAATGCCGTATTTACTGCCTTCTCGTCCAAGTCCGCTCATTTTTACGCCGCCAAATGGTGCCACTTCATTGCTGATTAATCCTGTATTTACACCGACCATTCCGTATTCAAGCGCTTCACTTACTTTTGTGATTGTGTTTAAATTTTCAGTGAAAATGTAGCTTGCAAGACCGTATTTTGTGTCGTTTGCCTGATTTATAACATCGTCTATATTTTCAAATTTAAAAATAGGGCAAAGAGGACCGAAAATTTCTTCTTTGGCAAATTTCATTTTACTTGTGGCGCCGTTTAGAATAGTCGGCTCAAAAAATGTTCCGCCAAGTGTGCTTCTTTTTCCACCAAGCAGGCATTTAGCGCCTTTATTTAACGCATCTTTTATAAGTTCTTCCACTTTTTCTACTGCGCTTTCATTTATCAACGGTCCGAAGTCAGTGTCTTCTTTTATACCCTCGCCGATTTTCATCTCTTTTACTTTTTTTACGAGTTTTTCGCAAAGTGCATCGTATATACCGCTTTGCACATATACGCGGTTTGCGCAAACGCAAGTTTGACCTGAGTTTCTAAATTTGCTGGCAATTACGCCATCAACCGCTTTTTGTAAATTGGCGTCATCAAATACAATCACAGGCGCATTTCCGCCAAGCTCAAGCGAGATTTTTTTGATTGTTTTTGCTGATTTTTCATAAATTTTGCTTCCAACTTCGGTTGAACCGGTAAAAGTGATTTTTCGCACAGTATCGCTTTTGCAAAATGCGTCTGAAATTTCGCTTGCGTCGCCATTTACTATTATAAAAACATCGTTTGGAATTCCTGCTTTTTGTGCCAAAATTTGTAAAGCATAAGCGCTAAGCGGTGTAGCGCTTGCTGATTTTACTATCATCGCACATCCGCAAGCAAGTGCAGGAGCTGCTTTTCTTGTTATCATTGAGCTTGGAAAATTCCAAGGAGTAATGGCGGCGCAAACGCCGATCGGTTGGTTGATTACAAAGAGTTTTTGTGTTTGTTTCAAAGGCGTTAGAATGTCGCCGTCTATTCTTCGGCACTCTTCTGCGAACCATCTTACAAAACTTGCCGCATAATCAATTTCGCCGCGCGCTTCTTTTATAGCCTTGCCTTGCTCAAGTGTCATAATTTCGGCAAGCATTTCGCGGTTTTGCACTATTTTTTCGTGCCATTTTAGCATTATATCGCTTCGTTGGAGCGCGTTTAAGTTTGCCCACTCCTTTTGCGCTTTTTGCATCCCGGTTAAAATTTGTGAAATTTCATTTGCATTTGTCTTTTTTATAAAAGCTAAAATTTCACCATTTGCTGGATTTTTGACTGCGAAATGATTTTTGCATTCTTTAAATTTTATGTCCGCGTGCTTTAAGAAATCTCTGAAATTTTCCATTTTTTTCTCCTTATTCAGTTTTTAAAATTTGTAAAATAATTTTTGAAATTTGTGCGTTAAATTCGTCTGTTATAGAGCTTGTTCCGTTTAAATTCCGCCCTGTTTGATAATTTAAATTTGTTGTGTAATCTTTTGTATTTCCATTATTTTTTATGCGTATAAGAAGTGAAACCTGCGCGTCGTAAATGTAGCTGTTTGTGCGGTAGTCGTAGTCGTCATCGTTAAAATACACAGGAAATCCCATACCGACTCCAATTCCGCTGTATCTGTATCCGCCAAAGCCGAAGCCGACCGAGCCGTAAAACGGATTCGGGTCTTTTACGATTTTACGGCGAAAATAGTTTAAATTTCCTTTAATTACAAAATTTGCCGCTTTTTCATCGCTTAATTTGTAACCTGCTTTCTGTAAGTTAAAACTTAAAGCTTTTGTTAAATTGGAATCAAAATTGCTTGTATTTGTAAAATTTACAAAAGCGGTTTTATCGGTTGGAAATTCGCTTATAAAAACAGGTTGAGACAACTCCACAACGCCAAGATTTTGAGAATTTTTGCCAGCGCATGCATCTAAAAACAAAATAATAAAAAGAGCAAAAAATAAAGTGTTTAAGTTTTTCATAAATTCCCCCTTTTTTTGCAAAATTTATGAAATTTTACTATGAAATTGTTAATTTTTGGCGAAATTCCATTGTGAAATTTCGCCGAAGTTTTTATTTTGCCAGTTGTTTATCTTGCCCAAAATATGGAGATTTCGGACCGTAAAGCAGGCAATCGTTGCAATTTTGTCCTAACAATGAAAACATAGCAGGACCACTTAAATCATAAGCTGCATCTCCTACATCGTTTGCAACCTGAGCTATTGCAGCTATTATTACATTGGCTAAAAGTCCGCCCAGTCCGCCGCTACTGCTGTCATTTGAGTTTTGAACGGCAAGAAAATATTTTTGCCATAAAGTTGCGCCTGTTTTTGCATCTTTCAGTGTAGCATTTACACCGACTTCAGTTGAGCTGTTTATCAATTTATAGTTTGCGCCGTATCTATCTATATGAAGATATAAAATGGCATCCGCGCCGAAAATATCGCGTAGTTTATCAAGTGAAATTTTAGCTATATCATCAGCTTCATAAACGCCGTTTGCTTTAAAAGTATCATTTACAAGTGCAGGTGAAAATACATAATATCCGGCTTCCGATAACGGCGCTACAGAATTTGCCAAAACAGCGGCCGCTCCTTTTACTTCAGTTGTTTCATTTGTAGGCATTAAAACTAAAATAGATTTCGGTTTTGCGCTTTGAAGCGCGCTGTAATCATAAACTTTAGGTTGTGCACAACCTGCAAAAAACAGTGCCAAAAAAGCAGGGATTAAAATTTTAAAATTTTTCATTTTCTGTTCCTTTTTTGGTTTTTATGATTTTTTAAAAACGTAACAAAATTTGCGCTTTCAGGGTAATTTTCAACCTCTTTTGTAAAATAAAAATCAGATTTTTGTAAATTGCCGATATTATTATACAAAAGTCCAAGATGAGCGTAAATTCCTGGAGCTACAGACATATTTTTTTCATAAGCTTTTTGTACTACATTTTCAAGATCCGCGATTTGTTCGTTTATATCGCCGGTTTCATTGAAATATTCATATAAAACTCTATTAAAATCACCATGATAATACATAGCTTGACGCGAATTTCCTGCGCAGCCGGCCATAAAAATCACGGCAAAAATTACTAAAAACAGTTTTTTCAATTTTATTTCCTTATTTCAAAAGTCCGCTATTTTCTACGCCGACAGCCAGATTATCCACAGCTTCTCTTATGGCAAGAGAAAGCACTTTGCCGTTTAATGTCGAATCGTATCCTGCAGTTCCTCCAAAGCCGATAACTTCACGGTTTGATAATTCGTATTCCCCGGCACCGCTTGCAGTAAATACAACTTCACTGGTTGTGACATTTACTAAATTTAGAGTTACTTTTGAATAAGCTGTTTGAGTTTTTCCGCGTCCTAAAATTCCAAAAAGTTGATGATCGCCTGTAGTTTTACGTCCAAACTCAACGATATCACCTGTTACTACATAATTTGCACCTTTTAAATTTTGCGCTTTTTTAGAAATAGTCGCTTCTTCACGAAGAGCACGCATATTTGTGCGGTCCATTACGGAAAAACGTCCGCTTTGTTGCAAGTTTGAAATTAAAATGGTTTGCGCTTGATTTCCAAGGCGATCTTCGCCGTCTGAAAAAATGCCGTTGTTATAGCTTGATTGATTACTGAATCTTCCAACAGAAACTGACATTTTAACGCCGCTATATGGAATTTGTGCCGATTTTACGGCTTCAGTTTGCACAGCACGTGATTTTTCACTGGCGCAGCCGCCTAAAAGTGCAGTTATGAGCACCAATAAAAAGATTTTAAATTTCATAACATCTCCTTAAAATTGAAATTTTAAGATTTTAGCTAAAACTATATAAATTTCAGATAATAATAAATTTTTTAAAAATAAATACTTTTAAATGGCAAAAACGCAAAATGAAAATTTTTTTGAAAACTGTCAAAATTTAATAAATTAAAAAACCAGGCTAAATAAATTACGATAAAAATTCCATTATTATAAATGATTATTCAAGACTTTTGTTTTTATACATACTTTTTATTTATGAAAAACTTAATTGCATAGATTTTGTTTATAGCGATTTTTATTGATATTTTCTAATTAAGAAAATTTGTATCCGAATAAAGATTTTAAGTTTATATTACAAACTATGAAATTAATACTGTTTGCGTTGATTTTTTATATATTCAGATTAAAAAAATTTATAAAACAACTTTATATATGACTTAAATAATGAAAAAATACATATTACAAATTTTAAAAATATTTGCCATTTTAAATATGTTTTAGTCAAGTTTAAAAATTGTCAAGCATAAAAGGTGAAATAAAAAACATCCGCATTTTTAAAATGCCAGAAGAAATAAATGTGCCTTTTAAGCGATTTGATAAAAATGGAATAAAAATTTTGTAGAGACGACTTGCAGACTGTAAAATCTTTAAGTTTAAAAAACATAAAAATGGATAATTTTTTAATAGTTTAAATTATTAAAAAAGTAGGCTTTGCCAGAATCTGATTAAGTAAAATTTAATATAAAAATTAAAATTTTTAGTTTTTATATAATTTATTTATATCGAGTTTAAAGTCCGAATCTGATAAGCGCCGAACCCCAAGTAAAGCCGCCGCCGAATGCATCAAGCAAAATTAGAGAGCCGTTTTTCAGGCGTCCGTTTTCATAAGCCTCATTTAGCGCTATAGGAATTGAGGCTGAGCTTGTATTGCCGTATTTGCCGACTGTAACGACACATTGATTATCTGTAAAATTTAGTCTGTTTTTTACTGCTTCTATGATTCGAAAGTTAGCTTGATGCGGAACAAAAAGATCGATTTCTTCAGGTTTTACATTGTTTTTTTTCAAAATTTTAACTACATCATTTGAAAGCGTTTGCACGGCAATTTTAAAAACTTCATTGCCTTTCATATGTAAAAAACCTAAATTTTCATCAGCTATATCTTTTATGTTTGAATTTTTTGTCGGCGTCATTAAAAGTTCGGCTTTATTTCCGTCGCTTGCCGTATGAATGTCGATTATGCCGTAAGGTTTTGAAATTCCATTGTTTTTATTATCCATACAGCTTAAAACAGCCGCACCTGCGCCATCTCCAAATAACACACACGTTGCACGGTCTTTCCAATCTACAATAGAACTTAATTTTTCAGTTCCTATTATCAAGACATTTTTTTTGGCGCCACTTTTAATTAACGCAGAACCGATTTCAAGCAAATAAATAAAACCGGAGCAAGCTGCACTTATATCAAATGCTGTTATACCTTTATTTAATCCAAGTTTTTCTGCGGTTATACAGGCTGTTGACGGCATACAAAAAAAATCCGGTGTAATAGTTGCGCAAATTATCGCGTCAATTTCTTCTTTTGAAATTCCGGAACGAGAAATTGCTAAATCAGCGGCTTTTGCTGCCATATCGCCGGCGGTTTCATTTTTTGCTATATGACGAGTGTGAATTCCTGTTCGTTTGACAATCCATTCATCACTTGTTTCTACCATTTTTTCAAGATCGAAATTAGATAATTCATATGGCGGTACATAAGCACCTATTGAAAGCATAGCCGCATTTTTCATCTGCGCTACTCGTTTTTGAATTTTTCAAGTTCGTTTGAAATTACTGAATTGATATTTGAATTTGAAAATTTTAAGGCTTGGAAAATCGCATTTTTTATGGCTTTTGGCGTGCTTTTGCCGTGACTTATGATAACGCAATTTTTAACTCCCAAAAGTGGTGCGCCGCCGTATTCATCATAGTCTGTGTTTTTTCGCACTATTTTGAATACTTTTTTCATAAGCACCGCCCCGGCGATTGCTAAAGGTGATTTTTTAACTTCTTTTTTTATAAGTTTGTTCATTGCATGAGCAACGCCTTCGCTTGATTTTAGGGCTATATTTCCTACAAATCCGTCACAAACTATAACATCCATGCTTCCATCAAAAATTTGACTTCCTTCAGCATTTCCGACGAAATTCTTCATTTTTTTTAAAAGCTTAAATGCTTCTTTTGTAACTTCATTTCCTTTGCCGTCTTCTTCGCCGTTTGATAAAATTCCAATTTTAGGTTCTTTTATGCCCATAATTTCTTTGGCATAAGCTTCACCCATAACACCGAATTGAAAAATATGCTCGGCTTTACAATCTACATTCGCACCGACATCAAGTAAAAGTGTGCGTGTACCAGTTGAAGTTGGCATAAGTGTTGCAATAGGCGGGCGAGCGACATTTTTAAGTCTGCCGACGCGTAAAGTCGCTAAGCTCATTGTAGCGCCGCTGTGTCCTGCTGAAACTACAGCTTGACATTCGCCGCTTCTTACAAGTTCAACAGCTTTATATATGCTGCTTTCCTTGTGTCTTAGAACATTTGTAGCGCCTTCTTTCATTTCGAAAATTTCATTCGATTGTATGAATTTTACGCGATTGATAAACTCTTTTGGTACAAATTTTTCCATTTGTGCCTGATCGCCTACTAAAAACGCTGTAAATTCGCGCTCTTTAAGAGCATCTATTGTGCCTTCTATTATCGGCTCACAGCCGAAATCTCCACCCATTGCATCTATTGCAACACAAATCATACTAGTATTCGCCTGTTTTAGTGTTGATTCTATGTGGTAATTTCCAACTTCCGTCTTTATCTTTAACAGGAATTGGCAAGCTTACTTTATAGTGTGTGCGTCTTTTTGCTGCACGAGTTTTACTAACTCTTCGTTTTGGAACTGCCATTTTTCTTCTCCTTTATAAATTTTTACATTTATCGCAATAGAAATATCCGCTTTTGTAAGCTTCTATCTCACTTTGTAAAACTTCATCCAAATTGATGACACCATTTAAAAATTCTATCACATCGCTAATTTCATGGTTATCATCTTTAAAAATTCCGTTACTTAAAATTAAATTAACTGTTTCGTTTATTTTAAGATTAAAATTTTCGCCGCAACGATCGCAAATATATGCCAAAATACCATCTAATCTGCCTTTTAATTCGCAAATATTTTGACTTTTTTTTATGATTTCACCTGTAAATTTCACGCCATTTTCTGATATATTAAATTTATACGGTTGGTGTGAAATTTTACTGAAATTTATTAACAAATTTCTCTTCCTGCAAAGAAAAATGCGATTTCATTTTTAGCGTTTTCTTCACTATCACTGCCATGAACCGCATTTGCATCTATACTTTCTGCAAAATCGGCTCTTATTGTTCCTGGCGCCGCTTTTTTAGGATCTGTTGCGCCCATCAGTTCACGATTTTTAGCAACTGCATTTTCACCTTCCAAAACCATAACCACAACAGGACCGCTTGTCATATAATCTACTAAATCATTAAAGAAAGATCTTTCTTTATGAATGGCATAAAATTGACTTGCATCACATTTTGAAAGTTTGATTTTTTTAGCTGCAGCTATTCTTAAACCTGCACTTTCAAATCTATCTATAATTTTACCTATAACACCTTTTTCTACGGCATCAGGTTTTATTATTGATAATGTTTGTTGCATAAAAAGCTCCTTAAAATTTTTAAAAAGATGAGATTATATCAAAAAAAGTATAAATTTTTATTTAAGCCCGAATCGGGCTTAAATTTTAAGCAACTACAGGTGTGTCGCCTTTGCGCAAATCAGCGCCTATTTCTTTTCTGCTTGGTTGTCCTGCTGTTACATCGCTCCATACAATACAGCCGTCTGTCGGACAAGCATTCGCGCATGCAGGCTCATCATTGTGACCTACGCACTCTACGCATTTATCTGCAAATACATAATATATATCTTCGCCTGTCGGATTTTCGCTGTCATCTACGATAGCACTTACCGGGCATTCATCTATACAAGAACCACATGCAATACAAATATCAGTTATTTTAACTGCCATTTTCTCTCCTTAAAAAATATTTCGTAAATATACCAAAAATTTTTTAATATTTTATAAAATGATAAAACAGTGGAAAAAATTTTGATGTGTTAAAATGATAAAAATTATCTTATCAAAATTTTTAGATTCAAAATCTTATTTAAGTTTAAAAAAGTAAAAATTAGTTATAATTTCAAAAATTCAAAATTATTTAAGGAAACGAAATGGTAAATGATATTGAAAAGCTCGATTTACAGGGCATTAAACAAGTTTTTCATAATCTTAGTTATGATGAATTATTAAAGCATGAAATTGCAAAAAAAGAGGGTAAAATGACGAAAATGGGCGCATTTTCCGTCGATACCGGAATTTTTACCGGCAGAAGCCCTAAAGATAAGTATTTCGTCAAACAAGATCCAAGTAAAAAATTCATTTCGTGGGGTAAAATTAATCAACCTATCACAGACGAACTTTTCAATAAACTTTTAAAAACAGCAAAAAAACAACTTTCAAATAAAGATATTTACATTCAAGATGCATATTGCGGCAGCAGTCTGGATAGTCGAAAAAGCGTGAGATTTGTAACTGAAGTTGCTTGGCAAGCGCATTTTGTAAAAAATATGTTTATTCGTCCGAATAAAAATGAGCTGGAAAATTTCAAACCTGATTTCGTTGTTTATAATGCTTGCAAATGTGCAAATAAAGATTATAAAAAAGACGGTTTAAACAGTGAAGTTTTTGTAATTTTCAATATAGAAAAAAATGTTGCCGTAATCGGTGGAACGTGGTATGGCGGCGAAATGAAAAAAGGTATTTTTTCAATGATGAATTACTGGCTTCCGCTATCAGGCAAAATGAGTATGCATTGCTCTGCAAATGTCGGTAAAAGCGGCGATGTGGCACTATTTTTCGGATTAAGCGGAACAGGAAAAACAACACTTTCTACAGATTCTAATCGAAAATTAATCGGTGATGACGAGCATGGTTGGGATGATAACGGTATATTTAATTTTGAGGGCGGCTGCTATGCTAAATGTATAAAATTAAGCAAAGAAAACGAGCCTGAAATTTACGGCGCTATTAAAAAAGATGCACTTTTAGAAAATGTGGTTATAAACGACGGTGTTGTGGATTTTAATGACAGCTCAAAAACTGAAAATACGCGCGTAAGCTATCCTATTGAGCATATTTTAAATCATGAACCAAGCTTAAAAGCAGGTCATCCTAAAAATATAATTTTTCTAACGGCTGATGCGTTTGGAGTTTTGCCGCCTGTTGCAAAACTTACAAAAGATCAAGCAATGTATTATTTTTTAAGCGGATATACTGCAAAAGTAGCAGGTACTGAAAGAGGAATTACAGAACCGGTTGCCACTTTTTCAGCTTGTTTCGGGGAACCTTTTATGCCGCTTCATCCAACCGTTTATGCAGATCTTCTGGGTAAAAAAATCGATAAATACGATGTTAACGTTTATCTTGTAAATACAGGCTGGAGCGGAGGAGCCTACGGTATCGGCAAAAGAATGAGTATAAAAGCTACTAGAACTTGTATAAATGCAATTCTTGATGGTTCAATAAAAAAATGCGAATTTGAAAATTTTGAAAAATTCAATCTTTCAATTCCAAAAAAATTGACAGGTGTAGAGACAAAACTTCTAAATCCTATAAACACTTGGAATAATAAAGAAGATTTCTTAAAAATGCGCGATAAATTGGCTAAAATGTTTATCGAAAATTTCAAACGATATGAAGATGTAAAAGAAGGCGTAGAATTTGCAAAAGCAGGTCCAAAAGCTTAAATTTTGGGCAATTGTCATCGGAATTTTGTTTGCAATTTACGGTTGCAATGAAATTCCAAATGACGCCAAAGAAGCAAGCGAGAGCAAAAGCGGTCTTTCGTTTTATCAAAATCCTCTTGATTATTTAAATGATATACGCACTGATGTCGGTTTAAATACGCTTACTGCTGATTATACTCTTGAAATCGCTGCACAAAATCACGCAAAATACGTTGTAGCAAATAATGAAATTTCTCACGACGAAACAGCAGGAAAAATAAATTTTACCGGTATAACTCCACAAGATAGAGCTTTTGCAGCAGGATTTAATTCAAGCGTAATTGAAAATTTTTCGTATAATGCAGAAGATATGAAAATGGCGATTGATAGTCTTATGAGCGCGATTTATCATCGTTTCGGATTTTTAGATTTTCATATAGACAGCGTTGGAATCGGTTTTGCGGATGATAATAAAATTTCAAGTTATGTATTCGAAATGGGAAATTCAAATGTAGAAAATTTTTGTAAAAAAGGTGTAAACGAAAACGGTTTTGGCGAGTTTGTATTCGGATTTTGCAAAGATAAAAAACTTGCAATGCAAAAGAAAAATTTTTTACAGGCGCAAGATTTAAATTTTATCGATTACGTCGTCTATCCAAATAACGAGCCGGCTCTTGCGATTTTTAACGGTGAAATTCCTGATCCTATGCCTAAATGTAAAATTTTATCAACTCCTGTGAGTATAGAATTTAATAAAAATGCGGGTAATATTGAAATGCAGGATTTTAAAATTTTTAATCAAAACGGCGATGAACTTAAAAATACTGAAATAATTGATAAAAACAACGATATAAATGGACGATTCAACCAATTTCAATTTGCCGTTTTCAGCAAAGAAATTTTTGATTTTGACAGCACTTATAAAGCGCAGTTTGATTATACGCAAAACGGCGAAGCGAAAAGAATAGAGTGGGAATTTAAAACACAAACTCCTAAAAATCATTATTTTGTCGTAAACGGCGGCGAAAATTTGGCGCTTTTGCCTAATATGACTTATGATATTTTCGTGCGCCCAAGTGATTGCAATGATGTATTTAAAAAATTTAAAATAAGTTATTCAAATATGCAAAAACCTGAAATTTCAGGGCTTTTCGGTAATATTTTGCGTGTAAATTTAAACGGCGCTAAAGGCGCTAAAGCTGAAATTTCGCTTGATAACGGCAAAACTTTAAAACTTTTTTTGAAAGAAAAGTCGCCTAATTATAGTGATAATCGTATAAAATTAGGTATTTTTGCAGGAATTTTAGGTATTATTTTAGTTTTTATGATTATAAAAAGGAGAAAAAATGCAAAAACTATGGGAAGGTCGTTTTAGCGAAGCCAGCTCCGCACTTTTGGAAGAATTTAACGCATCGATAAATTTTGATAAAAAACTTTATAAAGATGACATTGAAGGTTCTATTGCGCATTCTTCCATGCTTGCAAATTGCGGAATTTTAAGTAAAGATGAAGTGGATAAAATCAAAAACGGATTGAATCAAATTTTAAACGAAATTGAATCAGGAAATTTCGAGTTTAAAATTTCCGATGAAGATATTCATATGGCAATTGAAAAGCGTTTGGCCGAAATTATCGGCAAAAATACAGCAGGTAGACTTCATACCGCAAGAAGCAGAAACGATCAGGTGGCGACCGATTTTCGTCATTTTTGTATGAGGGAAAATTTGGCTATAGCTGAGCTTTTGCGTACTTTTGTAAAAGCGCTTGTAGAAATTGCGGAAAAAAATATACAAACCCTAATGCCGGGATTTACTCATCTTCAACACGCCCAACCTATAAGTTTGGCAGAGCATTTACTGGCTTACGCATTTATGTTTAAAAGAGATTTTGAAAGATTTATTTCAAGTTATGAAAGAAATAATTTTTCGCCGTTAGGATCGGCTGCGCTTGCAGGCACGCCTCATATGATAGACCGTTTTGAAACGGCCGAAACTCTTGGATTTAAAGCGCCTATGTCAAATTCAATGGACGGTGTCAGCGATAGAGATTTCGCGCTTGAAATTTTATTTAATATAAGTGTAGTTTTTACGCATACATCAAGACTTTGTGAAGAACTTATTTTATGGAATTCTCAAGAGTTCGGGTTTATAACTATAAGTGACGCTTTTTCCACAGGAAGTTCTATAATGCCGCAAAAGAAAAATCCGGATGTTGCCGAACTTATTCGTGGTAAAACAGGGCGGATTTATGGAAATTTAATCTCTCTTTTGACGACGATGAAAGGACTGGCTTTAGCTTATAATAAAGATATGCAGGAAGATAAGGAATGTGTTTTTGATAGTGTAAAAGAGGTGCATACTTCTGTTGTGATTTTGCGTGAAATGTTAAAAACAGCGAAATTTAACGAGAAAAATATGTTAAAAGCTTGCAAAAAAGGTCATCTTACGGCAACTGATCTGGCTGATTACTTGGTACGTGAAAAAAACATTCCGTTTAGAAAAGCGCATTTTATCGTTGGAAAATGTGTCGCAACGGCTGAAAGTTTGGGACTTGATTTGAGTGAAATGAGCTTGGAAAATTTACAGAAAATAGATGGCGAAATTGATGAAAATGCGCTTAAATGTCTTGATTTGTTTAATTCCAAAAATTCAAGAAAAAGTTATGGCGGCACCGCAGACGAAAGCGTTCGTGTACAAATTGAAATTTTAAAAAAGTGGCTTAAAAAATGATTTATTTGGTTTCAAATACGCCTTTTTTGCATGAAAAAGTAATAAATTTAAAAGTTTGCGATATAAAATTTAAAATTTTTAACATCGAAAAAAATTACGACGCGATAATTTTTACTTCAAAAAATGCCGTTAAAGCGCTTGAATATAACCAAATAATGCCAAGTCTTAAAACAGACATTTATACAATAGGTATTCCGACATTTAAAGCCGCCAAAAATTTCGGTTTTGAAAATATCTATATCGGACGAGCAGGAACGGGCAACGCCTTTGCTTGTGAAATTTCTCATTTATTGGTTAGAAAAAAAAGAGTACTTTATTTAAAAGCTAAAAAAACAGTTTCAAAACTTAATCTTATTTTGGAGCGGGACGGCGTCAGACTTGATTGTATTGAGGCTTATGAAAACAAATTCGTTAAGGTCGATGTTTCATTAAAACCGCCTTCATCTGCCGTTTTGATTTTTACATCACCATTTAATGTAGAATGTTTTGTTAAAAATTTCGGTTGGGATGAATCGTGGCGTGCGGTCGCTATAGGTAAAACTACGGCGCAAAGTTTGGAAAAATATTGTGAAGTTGCGATTTGCGGTAAGGTTTCTATAAAAGACTGTGTGCAAACCGCTTTAAAAATGTAAAATTAAATATTTTAATTTGCTGAAAAGGATTAAAAATGCAAAATATAGAAAAATCATATGATGAAGTTCCTTATAATTCTAAAGTTTTTAAATGTTCAATGCCTGAAAATTCAGCACTGGCGGCTATTATTTTCGGACTTAAAACGCCAAAAATTGAAAACGCAAGAGTTCTTGAGCTTGCCTGCTCAATGGGCGGTAATATAATTCCGTTTGCGCTAAATCATCCAAATGCCAGCGTAGTCGGAGTCGATCTTAGTTCAAAACAAATCGCGAAAGCCAAAGAAATAATCAAAAAGCTTGAACTAAAAAATATAAAATTTGAAGTTAAAAATATCAAAGATATTGATAAAAGTTTCGGCGAGTTTGATTATATTATAGCTCACGGCGTTTATAGTTGGGTAAGTGACGATATAAAAGATGCGATTTTACGAATTTTCAGTGAATGTTTAAGCGAAAACGGTGTTGCGTATCTTTCATATAATTGCTATCCCGGCTGGAAAGGTAAGGAAATACTTCGCGATATTACGCTTTTTAGAAATGAAGGTAAAGAAATTTCAGCTGATGAGAGTATATTAAATTTCAAAGATACATTAAAGTATCTTAAAAACAATGCAACAGGTATGGTAAAAAATGTCGTGGATAACAATTTTGATAATATAATAAATAAGCCTAGAGATTATTTGATACACGAATATATGGAAGGTTTCAATCAACCGAATTATCTTTATGAAGTCGTGCGCGATGCGAAAAATAAAGGACTTGAATATCTTTGCGAGGCAAATTTTAAAAATGATATATTTTTGCCTATAAATGATTCTTTAAAAGATGCACTTGAAAAAGAGTGCGGCAAAAACCGCGTAAAAATTCAACAATTCATCGATTTTATAACAAATAGAACTTTCAGACGCACACTTTTTGTAAAAGATAATTTTGCAAAAAATATGAGCAGTGAAGCGAATTTGAAATTTGAAACGATTGACGAGCTGTTTTTAAGCGGTAAATTCAGCTACGACTTTGCGAAACAAAGCTATAAAAATCTTGAAAACAATATGTTTATGCCGCGCGGAATGGGCGAGCTTTTAGAGAGTTTAAACGAAATTTACCCATCAAATTTAAAAATCGGCGATTTTATGAGTGATTTTAAAAAAGTTCATGATAAAGAAGAAATTTCCGCGATGTATAAAAATATCGGCTATAGCATTTTTGCTAATTTAATCGAGGCAAATCTTTGCAAGATGAAATTTCTAGCGCCAAATTTGGAAAAACCTAAGATTAAGGATTCTCATATAAAACTTTTGGAATTTTTAAAAGAAGATGAAAACACAATTGGCTTTTTTATTCCGAAATATGATAATATAGGGCTGAATAAAGAAATTGATTATGAAATTTTACCGAAGTTTAACGGTAAAAATTCTAAAAACGATTTGGTAAAAGAACTTATCAATTTTGAGAAAAACGGAAAATTTCACTTTGTGATTGAAGAAAAAATTGTAAAAAATGAGAAAAAAATAGAGCAAATGGCTGAAAAGTATATAAATGACAAAATAAATATGCTTAGTGTTTACGGACTTTTAGTATAGAAAATTTTACTTTATTTTTAAAAAATTAATAAAAATTTTTAACTTTAAAGCATTTAATTTAACAATTTTATTAATTTTTATGTAACTTTTTTGCTTTAAGTAAAAATTTAAAATGTATTTTACAATACATATAATTAAGCATACGTGAAGTTTATTTAATATAAAATAATAAATTTTCAATTCAATCTAGAAATTTTTTTGAGTTTTTTGATGTTTTGTTTTTATGATATAAAAAATGTAAAATAAAAATTTATAAGAGTACAAAATTTTGAGTGATTTAAAAAGATTTGTAAAATCAAGTGGAATATATTTTCTAGGAAGTATTTTAAGTAAGCTTATAGCATTTTTTATGCTTCCAATTTATACAAGATACTTAAATCCGGCTGAGTTTGGAGAGTATGACTTAAGCTTAGCCTATATGCAGTTTTTTATCTCATTTTTCTTTTTGGATATTTATATTGGCATTATGAAATTTTTGCTTGATCCAAATTTGAAAGAAATTGAAAATTATAAAGAAAAAGTTCTTTTTTCAGGCTTTTTTATCTTTTTTATATCTACTTTAGTTTATTTTTTATTTTTTTATCTTTTTATGCAAATTTATGATATTAAATTTAAATCCATACTCTTATGCCTTGGCCTATTTTCAAATTTGCAAGGTGTTTACGGCTATATTTGTAGAGCTTATGGTAAAAATTCAGTATTTGTTATAAGCGGCGTTGTTAATAGTATTTTATATTCTATAACTTCATTTGTATTGCTGTATAAATTTGATTTTGGATATGAAGCTCTGTTTTTAGGTGCATTGTTTGGAAATTTGGTAGCTATTTTTATGATGGAATGTAGAGTAAAAGTTATAAAAAAGATTAAATTCGCTCTTTTTGACTTTACATTTTTTAAAAGGCTTTTGTATTACTCACTTCCACTTTGTTTAAACTCGCTTTCATATTGGTTTGCGGCTGTTTATGGTAGATCTGTTATAGCAAATAAGTTAAGTTATGCCGATAATGGATACTATACTATTGCTTTAAAATTTGCGATGATTATTTCTCTTGTTGCTATGTGTTTTAAACTAGGCTGGCAAGAAGTGAGCTTTTCAAAAGATCTTAAAAAACAGAATAACTCTATTTTTTACTCAAGAGCTTGCAATGAATATCTTAAATTTATGCTTTTATCGGTAGCTGTTTTATTACCGGTAATTAAGATAATTTTTCCATTTTTTATAAACAGTGCTTTTAATGAAGCTTTGATTTATATCCCGCTTACTCTTTTAGGAGCTATAGTTTTTGGTTTTAGTGAGTTTTTGATGAGTATCATAAACACCATAAATAAAAACAAATATCTTTTTATCGCAACAGCTTGCGGTGCTACTTTAAACATAATTTTACTATATCTGTTTATCTACAAGTTTAAAGTTTTTGCAGTGGCTTTTTCATATATTATATGTTACTCATTGGTGTGTTTTATAATGGTACTTGTGATAAACAAAACTTTTAAACTGAACATAAAAATGCTAAATATCATGCTTTATCTGTTTATTTTGCTAATTCAAAGCTTAATTATGATAAAATGCAATGGTTATGCAAACATAATATCTTTTATTGTTGTTTGTTTGCTGTTTCTGTTTTTTTACAAAAATGAAATCAATATAATAATTTTAAAATTAAAACAAAGGCTTTCTAGATGAGTAACCCACTAGTTTCTATAATCGTTCCAGTTTATAATGTAGAAAATTTTATAGAAAAGTGTGCTACAACGCTTTTTGAACAAGACTATGATAACATAGAGTATATTTTTGTAAATGACTGCACACCGGATGGTTCAATAAGCGTTTTAAAAGAAATTATAGAAAAATATCCAAATAGAAAAAGCGGTATACAAATAATAAATAAAGAGAAAAATGAGGGCTTGCCACAAGCTAGAAAAACTGGCTTAAAAAATTCAAATGGTGAATATATAATGCACGTTGATAGCGATGATTGGGTTGAATTAGATATGGTTAGTTCTTTAATAGGAGAAGCTATTAAAACAGATGCTGATATGGTTATTTGCGATTATTATATAAATTATAGTAAAAAAGAAATTTATAAAAAAACTTTTCCCATAAGCAATCTAAGTAGTGATGATATAATAATCAAAACATTGACACTGGAAATTTTATCATCAATGTGTTGCAAGCTTGTTAGAAAAGAAATTTATTCTAAAGTAATTTTTCCAGTTTTTTCCAATAGAGAGGATATGTTTGTAAATTTACAGTTTTACAGTATTATAAAAAAATATTCATATCTAAATCGTGCTTTTTATCATTACAATAAGGCAAATGACAGCTCAATAACGCAAAATTATGAAAATAATAAAAATATAAATGATCTTAGAGATTTTTATATTGTAACTAAGAATTTTTTACAAGATAATAGTTTGTCCGAATCAATAAGGTATTTAAATATTGGTCTTTGCTACAGTATAGTTTCTATATCTAACGGCAATTCAAAAAAGCTTTTTGATGCTATCTGTCCTAGTGCAAACAATATAAAGTATATTTGGAAAAATAATTCACTAAGTTTTATAAAAAAAATAGTATTTTCTCTACCATTTTTGCACTTAGAGTGGTTATATGTAATAATTAAAAAGTTTTATAAAACGACAAAAGGGAGAATGTATGACTAAAATTTTAATTATTTTTGGTACCCGTCCAGAAGCCATAAAAATGGCACCATTGGTAAAAGAGTTTAAAAAACATAATAAATTTGATACAAAAATTTGTGTCACAGCCCAGCATAGAGAGATGTTGGATCAAGTTTTGGAAATTTTTGATTTAAAGCCGGATTATGATTTAAATATAATGAAGCAAAATCAAGACTTATATGATATAACCTCCAATATTTTGCTTCAAATAAAAAAAGTTTTTGATGATTTTAAACCAGACTTTGTCTTTGTTCATGGAGATACTACAACGACATTTGCCTCTAGTTTGGCTGCATTTTATAAGCAGATTAAGATTTGCCATGTTGAAGCAGGGCTTAGGACATACGATATCTACAATCCTTTTCCAGAAGAAGCAAATAGAGTTCTAACAAGCAAACTTACCAAATTTCATTTTGCCCCTACAAACAAAGCGATGCAAAATTTGTTAAAAGAAAATGTTGATAAAAATAGCATTTTAGTAACAGGCAATACAGTCATAGATGCGCTTTTTTGGGTGCTTAACAAAATAAAAAGTGATTTAAACTTAGAAAAAGAGATTTATGAGAAAATAAAGCATTTCTTAGATGATAAAATCGATATTAAAAAAGATAAATTTGTCTTAGTAACTGCACATAGAAGAGAGAATTTTGGAAGCGGTATAGAAAACATATGCCACGCCATCAAAACTTTGGCACAAAACAATCAAAATATTAAATTTATCTATCCTGTGCATCTAAACCCCAATATTCAAGAACCGGTCTTTAAAATACTTAGCAAAATTTCAAATATCTATCTCATAAAACCTTTGGACTATTTGGAATTTTCATATTTGATGAGCCTGTCTTATTTGGTGCTAACTGACAGCGGTGGAGTGCAAGAGGAGGCGCCAAGTTTAGGAAAGCCTGTTTTGGTTTTGCGAAGTACAACTGAAAGACCAGAAGCAGTAGAAGCAGGAACTGTAAGGCTAGTGGGAACATGCATAAAAGAAATTGTAAAAACTACGCAATTGTTGATTGATGATAAAAATGAGTATGGGAAAATGAGTAAAGCCTCTAACCCTTATGGCGATGGTAAGGCTTGTGAGAAAATAGTGAAATTTATTGAAAGGTAAAAAATGAAAAAAATTTGTGTTATTGGTTTAGGTTATATAGGTTTGCCAACAGCTTCTCTTTTGGCTTGCAAAGGATACAATGTTCATGGCGTTGATGTTGTTGAAAAAGTTATTAATACTATTAATAAGGGTGAGATACATATTGTGGAGCCAGAATTGGCCGATTATGTAAAAAAAGCTGTTAAAAACAAAAATTTAAAGGCTAGCTTAAAGCCTGAATATGCAGATGTCTTTATAATAGCTGTACCAACTCCTTTTAAAGATAATTTTAAGCCAAATATAGATTATGTTATTTCAGCAACAAATTCGATACTTCCATATATAAAAGAAGGTAATATTATAGTTTTAGAGTCTACCTCTCCAGTTGGCACAACGCACAAAATTGAATCCATAATAAAAGATTATGGTATTGATACATCGAAAATTTATATAGCACATTGCCCAGAGAGAGTTTTACCTGGAAAAATTATGCGTGAACTTATATCTAATGATAGAATAGTAGGGGGGGTTTCTCAAATGGCTACAAAAAAAGTAGCCGAGTTCTATAGGGAATTTGTAAAAGGAGAAGTTCTTGAAACATGTGCAAAAACAGCTGAAATGACAAAGCTAACAGAAAATAGCTTTAGAGATGTTAATATAGCTTTTGCTAATGAACTTAGTATATTATGTGATCAGTTTGGTATAAGTGCTTGGGAGCTTATTGAGCTGGCAAATAGACATCCTAGAGTAAATATATTAAAACCAGGATGTGGTGTGGGAGGTCACTGTATTGCTGTAGACCCATGGTTTATAGTATCTGAGGCAAATGGCAATGCTAAGTTGATAAAGAAAGCTAGAGAGATAAATAATTATAAGGCACAATGGTCTATGGAAAAAATAAAAAATTGTGCTTTAGAGTTTGAATTAAAAAATAAAAAGAAACCAAAGATAGCATGTATGGGTCTTGCTTTCAAGCCAGATGTTGATGATCTAAGAGAATCACCTGCGTTATATATTGCAAAAAATCTAAAAAAAGAAGGATTTGAAATATTGGCTGTTGAGCCAAATATTAGAAATCATCCAGAATTTAAAATTATAAATTTTAAGGATGCTTTGGTGGATGCAGACATAATTGTATTTCTAGTAGGACATAAGGAATTTTTAAATTTAAATCTTAAAAATAAAATAGTGTTGGATTTTTGTGGAATATGTAATGCTTTCAATAACGTTAGAGTTTAATTTTTTATTTTTTTATTTATATTGTATTTTTTTAAAAAATAATTAAGGTATAAATTTAAAATGTATTTGATTGTGCCAATATTGTTAATTAAAAACATTTTAATAAAATACAAAAATATATAAAAAAGGAAAATATTTGTTAAGAAAAAATTGTAATTTTATTAATTTATTGATATGTTTTATGTGTATATCTATTTTAATTGATTGCATTAATGGGTATTTAATATTTAATGATGTTGGTTATTCGATATCACGATTATATAGATGTATTTTATTAATATTAATATATTCTTATTTATTTATAAAATTAAAAATTCTTATAATACTTAACACAGTATTTGCTATAATATTTTACATGATTTATTTCACTGCAATAAATATAAAATTAGAATACATGGATTGGCTAATTAAATTTATTATTATAGTTGTTTCATATGAGCTCGGAAAGATTTTAATAAAAAATGGCAAAAAAAAATCTATACTAAAAATAATAAAGATATCTTTTTTTATTCTATTAATAAATTTTATGCTTGGTTTCTTTGGTTTTGGTTTTAGCATGTATGGAACTAGCATAGGAACCAGTGGATTTATTTTTGCAGGAAATGAGATTGGAGTGCTTGTAGTCATACTAGGAACTATTCTTTTGATGCATCATATAACAAATAATAATTTTAAAATGTTTTTTATTATATTATTTTGTATGTTTTTTATGTCTGCAATGTTAACTTCAAAAGTTTCTATTTTAGCTACAATTATTATTGGATATTTTTTTGTATCAATAAGATTTTTTGATAGTATCAAAAACAATAAAATAGATAAAAAAATATTCTCATATACATTACTAATGTGTACTGTTATTTCAATATTACTTCCTTGTGTGTTATATTATGTATTATTTGAACAAAATTTGCTTTCTAGATTATTATACTTTTATAATAGAATTGATCTTGTGACACTGTTTTTTAGTCATAGAAACATTTGGGCATATGATTCTGCTATGATTTATATTAATAATTATAGTTTTATAGAAAAAATTTTTGGTTCAGGTTTTGGCGCTAATTCTTCTAATATTAAAGAAATAGTGGAAATAGATGTTGTAGATTTTTTAATGTACTATGGCTTTTTTGGTGTTATTATAGTATTTATTTTCTTGATGTTAGTTTTTTTGAAAACAAATAAATATAATCCATTAAGATATTATTTGTTTGTTTCATACTTTTTAATAATTTTAATAAGCTTGACAGCAGGGCATGTATTTAATTCAGGTGTGTCAGGATTATATTTAGGACTTTTATTTTCATTTTCAAATATAAGAAAGGGTAAAACATGTTTAAAATAAAATTATTACTAGTGCATATTTGCTTTGCAAGTTATTTGCTGTCTGGGGATATTTACAATTTACCAAAACCATATCCTTTAGTTAATAGTAATATTGAAAAATTTAAGAATTATTCTTTAGACAATAAAGGAATTCCGCTTACAGAATGGGGTGGTGATAAAATATATTATCCTATTGCCATATCCCAAATAGCTCTGTACTACTATGCGCATTTCTATGAAACAGGAGATTTAAATAGTAAAAAATATTTTTTAAATTTAGCAAAATGGCTTTTGGACAACTTTAAAGATAATGGGGATTGGGGTGGTGTATATTGTTATAATGAGCTATATGGTAGTGGTTATAATTTACCAAACCCTTGGTTAAGTGCAATGTCGCAAGGTTTTATATTATCAGTTTTTTATGAGGCATATATACTTACAGATAAAATTGATTACTTGCATATGGCAGAAAAGGTTTTAAATTCTTTTGACATATATTCTGAAAATGGTGGTTTTAAAAGTGATTGGGGAACTGGAATATGGTACGATGAATACCCTACTTCACCAAAAAAACATGTTTTAAATGGTTTTATTTTTTCATTAGCTGGACTATATGATTATTATACATATACAAACTCAGATAAAGCAAAAAAACTATTTCTACAAGGTATTGATTCTTTAAAAGAGCATCTAGCTTCTTTTGATGCAGGATTTAATTCATATTATAGTTGGTCAGAAAATCCTTATATTCATGGAATAGCATCTATGGTCGGAAATAAATATCACGATTTACATATAGATCAATTGCTTTGGATATATTATGTTACTAATGATATGTTTTTTAAAAACTATGCACATAAATTTTTAAAACAAGATTTTCAGGACATTAATAAACTCTATGGGTTAAATAATAGGTTTCAAAACATATATGCTGACTATTCTATAGATGAAGTAAACTTTGGACCTAATAATTTAAAAGATAGTAATTGGACATATGGTAAATATTGGAGTACAAATAAATTTCCAACAACTTTAATAGTTGAGTTTAGTAGAAAAATTAATGATATAAGCGAACTCGTTTTAGTAACAACAGGAGACAATATAGAGGAGAATGATTTTAACTTAAGCATTTATTATGATAACAACACAACAGAAAATGCAAAAATTTTTTTATCTGATAGGCAGGAGCATAGAACTAGGCATTTTAAAGCTAATGTGCATAGGTTTCTTATATATATAGATAATAATAATAGTAAAATTAGTAAAATTTCAATAACATTTAATAAGCATGATGGAGATATTTTGGCTCTACGAGAGATAAATTTTTATTATGATATGTCTGAAGAAATGGAATTTTTGCTAAAAAAATATATTATAAAATGATATATTGTTTTAAAAAAGGAGATTAATTGAAAATAAAAGTTATAACAGGAAGGTATCCTAGTTTAAATAATCCATATAATCATATGTTTGTTCATACTAGAAATATGGAATATTTAAATTATGGGCACAGTGTGGAAGTTTTTGTTCCTTCAAAAAATAAATATACCTATAATATTGATGGAATAAAAGTAAACTATATGACATCAAAAGAAATTATAAAAAGTTTAGATGATAAATGTTGTGTGATAATTCATTTGCTAATTCATTCACTGATTGATGAGATAGATGGTGGTGTTATATATCAACATATTATTAAAAACGATATAAAAACATTGTTTTTTATACATGGCATAGAGGTTCAAAAAATTCTAAAGAGTAGAACAGATGATATTAAGTTTTCTCAACCAAAAAGTATTATAAGGTTTTTATATAGAGATTTCTATCTCATACATAAAATGAAAAATACCATTCAAGATATTTTAAAAAATACTAAAAATATAAAATTTGTTTCGGTGTCAAAGTGGATGCAAAAAGAAGCGGAAAATACTCTTGGGGTAAAATTTGAAAATAAAATTTTCATTATACCAAATGGCATAGATACTAATTTATTTTACTATCAAGAAAATTTATATAATAATAAATATAAAATTTTAACCATTAGACCGTTAATTTTAAAAGGTAAATATGCAGTAGATCTATCTATTGATACTATGAAATATATTACAAATTATAATGTTAGTTTAAATATATATGGAAAAGGAAATGAATATAATAACATCGTAAAATACATAAGGGATTTAAATTTGAGCAATAAAATAAATTTACATAATAGCTTTATAGAACATAAAGATATCCCAAAAATACATAAACAACATGGGATATATTATGCTGTTACAAAAATGGATGCTCAAGGTGTATCAATGTGTGAGGCCATGTCATCTGGGTTGCCAACTATATCTTTTGATGTTTGTGCTATATCTGAATTTATTACTAATAATATTAATGGTTTGTTGATATCTCCATATGATTTAAAAGATGCGGCAAATAAGTTAGATGAACTTATTTCAAATAAAAATTTATTTTTAAGGCTGTCTGAAAACGCAAGAAAATCAATAGAAAAAATAGATATTAAAATTACTACAAAAAAAGAATTGGAGTTATTAAATGTATAAAAATATCACATTGAATGGCTATAGTGTGAAGCATTTCCCTTCCAAGGAGTCTTTTTTGAATTTTATAGACAATAAAAAAAAGATTTTGGTAGCTATAAATGCTGAAAAAATAATGAAAAATGACAATAGGCTTAAAAATATTGTAAATAATAATATTGGTTATCCAGATGGTATAGGTGCCGTATGGGCTCTAAGGCAAAAAGGAATAAAGAATGCTATAAAAATACCGGGTTGTGAATTTTGGTTGGATATTATTGAAAGATACTATAAAAATAAAAAATTTTATTTGATAGGCTCTACTGATGAGGTTATAAAAAAAGTTGTTGACAAATTGCAAAATAAATTTAGCGGTATTGACATTGTTGGATATAGAAACGGATACATAAATGAAACAGATAAGAGACAATTAAAAAATGACTTAATGTCATCGAAAGCCGATATTGTTTTTGTTGCTCAGGGTTCACCAAAGCAGGAATATTTTATGGAAGAGTTATCGCAAGAATACCCAGCCCTATATATGGGTTTGGGTGGCAGTTTTGATATATATTCTGGTTTGAAAAAAAGAGCACCAAATTTTTTTTTAAAGAATAATTTGGAGTGGTTTTATAGACTAATGAGAGAACCAACTAGGATAAAAAGAAATATAGTTTTTATTAAATTTTTATATTTATTATTGTCAAAAAAGCTATAATTACATCATGTGTTTAATTATGTAAATGTTTATATATTATAACTAACAGATAAGTACTGGTTGAAATCTATTTTTTCATAGTTTTAATATTAGTTTCAGCGGGATATTGGATTGAGTATAAGCAGAATATATTTGTTTAGCTATAAGAAAAATATAAAGAAAATGTGGAGTTTATTGTTTTGGGCTCTTTTGATGAGAATAATCCTTTTAGCTTGAGCAAAAAAGTTTTGGACGACTATATACAAAGCGGTATCATTACATATCCAGGTTTTGTCAGCAATCCAAATGAGTGGATAGAAAATAGTTCAGTTTTTGTTCTTCCGTCTTATTATAGAGAGGGAGTTCCAAGAAGCACTCAAGAAGCTATGGCTATCGGTAGAGCCATAATAACAACCAATAGTGTTGGCTGCAAAGAAACAGTCGTTGATGGTGTGAATGGTTATCTAGTTCCTATTTGTGATGTTAAGAGTTTAGTAAGTAAAATGGAGCTATTTATAAACAATCCAAATTTAATAGCTAAAATGGGTAAAGAGAGCAGGAAAATAGCTGAACAAAAGTATAATATAAAAGATGTAAATAAAACACTTATAAGCTTTATTTTTAAAGAGTGAGTTTGATTTTTTATACCCCTTTTCTTCCTAAAACTATCCAAATAGTTTTAAAAACTACTTTTATTATTCTAAGTTAAAGTGCAAAGCGTCAATGTTTTATGTAGTATAGAGCATATTGTATTGGTTTTTGCTTAGCGTCATAAGTGATATGATATAATGTATTTAAGTCAATAAAATTATGGCGAACGGTATAAAAAGGTATTTATTCAAATTTATCTAATTGATATTTTCACTCAGGCTATCAGTTCTAAGATTTTTTTGCGCTTAATTTGAGTTTATGGCTTACCGATAAACAATGAATTTGAAAAATATACTAAAATGTATTTTTCAAAAATACATTAAATCAAATTACATAACTAATATTTTATTTAAGAAGAAGCCGATAACTCTACTGTCATAAAATTCAAATTGTGTTCGGTATATTATAAGGATTTTATATTTTGTTAAACTTTTATAATAACATAAGAAAATTAGCTCACAAATAAAATAAAAAATGAGCCAAAATAATGAATTATTAAATAAAATAAAAAATTTATAAACTGTATAAAATCAGTTTTTAAATGATTTTATTACTGCAAATGATTTATTTATATTGTAATTGAAATTAGCTATTAATGGTGGCCCCGAATGGGCTTGAAAGTAAGCTAGTAATAATATCGTATTTAAGGGAGTTTGAAGTGCTTTAAGGTTTCTAAAAAATCGCATTTTCTTATTATTTTTATTATTATTTCTTTTTTCGTCTATCTTTTTTTATGATTTGAAAAAATGCTTTTATGAGTTGATGAAGTATAAAACGGGGTTTTTATTTTTTGCTGTGAATTATATCGAAAATAATCTAAAATGATAACTATTTTTTACACGAATATTTTAAAGCTCTTTTTTACTTTTCTTTTCAGGCTTGATTTTTTTTATTTGTAAATAAGCACATTGAAACTGTTAAATTTTAGCAAGTTTCATATTTGCCGCTTCACTTAAAAATTTACTTCTATTTTTAGTTACTTTATCGATAGCATTTAATAAGCTTCGCGGTAAGCAAATATTTACTCGAACGCTTTTATCGTTTGGCTCAGGTATAAAATCGCCGTCTTTTAATGCACTCTCTACGAAACACGAAAACGCTTCTTTTAAATCGTTTATAGCTTCCATTTCATTTTTGCCCCAACCTGCCATAAGCGTGTTTTTTGTTAAAACAGCGTCTGTATATTCCGCGTAATAATCACCGTCTTTTAGCTTTTTTACGCTTATAGTGTATGGTAAATTAAGATAATAATTTAAATCTTTTTTCATTGCTTATCCCCTTTAATTCTGTTTAAAATCTTTGTTACATAAATCTCTTTAATCGGTTTATGGTAAGGTATTATTATTGTTTCATTGCCTTTTGCGAATTTATGATGAGAGCCGCGAACGCTTTTAAGCTCGTAGCCAAAATACTCTAAAATCTTTTTGATGTCGTTATAATTGACATTTGTAGGCTGATTTTGTATTTTTTCGATTAATTTTAAAATCGAACTCATATTTTTTTTTATCCTTATTTAATTTTTATCTTGTGTGTAATAATACACAATATAAGCTGAAAAGAATTTTAATTTTTTTCATTGCTTTTAAACATCGATTATAGGGGTGTTTTCTCATCATAAAGTTATAAAATAGTGGTAAAAATAGGGTAAATTTAGGGGTTAAATAGTGTTTTAAGTGCGTTAATAGCGTTGTTAGGTATGGAGTGGTAAAACGTGGTAAAACGTGGTAAAGTTAAAAGGTGTTAAATTTTAAGCTAACGGAATATATAATTTATAAAGAGAATATATAATTTTATAAAGAGAATATATTGTTACTAATTAATAAAAATTATTATTTAATAATTTTTATCTATAAGAAAAATTATATAAAAAACTTTATCTACTCCCCCCCCACCGCCACATACGATAGGCAAATATGTAAAATAGTCCTACAGAATTTTTTTATAAATTTTCGATTTTCGTGTTTATATGCAAAATAAAAATAAAAAAAGCTGAATAAAAATGCTGAATTGTATAAAATCACACACAAACTTTTTAAAATTTCAAAATAAAAATAAAAAATAATAAACAAAAAAAAGAAAAAAAGAAAAGAACCAAAAGAAAAAAAGAAAATTTAGGTTAATTTATAAAATAAAAAGTTTCTACTCTTTTTATTTTTTTTCTCTTTTTTATTCTCTTTAACTCTTTTACTCTTTTCTTTTATGTTACTTTTCTTTTCTCTTTTTCTCTTTTCTCTTTTTTTCTCTTTTTTTTCTTTTTCTCTCTTTTTGAGAAATGCATTTCTCATTTTTGAGAAAAAGTATTAAGTAAAAAGTGCTTTAAAAATGCCTAAAATAGGATATTTTAAATTTTAACTGTGCCATTTTATATATTGATTTCGTTAAAGTGGTATGCGTGAAATATCGATTTTATCGTAGTTTTTACGATTTCTCAAAAATTGGACTATCGATAGTCCGAAATTGGCTGATGATTTTTTTTTGTAAAAAAAGATTTTTATTTTTTATTTGTTTAAAAATTGATTTATTAATCAAAATAAGGCTCAAAAATCGATTTTATTTTGTTAAGGCATATAAAGTTATGTCTTTTTGAGTTTTTGCTTTTATGAGCCTTTAAAATGCGTTTATTTAACTTTTGACTTTTTTATCCGTAAAAGATGTGTTTTTAGCTTTTATTTGACTTCTTTTAAACGTGGATATTTTTTTAAAAGCAAAAAAAGTAAAGTTGATTAAGAAATTTTTAAAAATCGCGCGAATAATAATTTAAGGTTAAATGAATATTTAATTAAAAAAAGTCTTAATATGTTATTAGTTAGTTGTATTAAAATGATACACATTAAGAGGGTCGAATTCTTAAAGTTGAAAAATACCGTTTTTTTAACGTTGATTTAACGACGCTACACGGCTATTTAGATGAGAATTTCAAATTTAGAAATTTTTTAATTTTCAATAAACAAAATGAACTGATTTGGATAAATAACGACTACACATTTTTGCAAAGCTTAAAGTTAAATATTTGGTTAATGATTTTTTTAAGCTTCGCGGTTTTTAAAGTTTATTTTGATTAATTTTTTTAATAAACTCTTTCTATTGTTTCTTTTTAAGCTTTTTATAATTTATAAACAAAATTTATAAATTTTACTCGCTACCGTGTTTTAACAGTAAATCGTGATAAGCTGCTTTAAGGGCGAAAAACTCCGCTTTCATCGCGTTATGTTTGTCTTTTAAAGCGTTAAAATTAGTGGCTAGATTTTTAAGCGCAAAGAATAAATCATAAGCACAATCAAGCGCATTATACGCGTCATCATCGTTTTTATATTCGCCTAAAAACTCAATGAATTTTTCCATTACATCGTCCCGTATTTCATTTTTACACAAAGCCTTTTCCATTTTTCGCTCCTTTATACATTTATACTTAAAAAAGTATTTATAATTAGAATATTATCATTATTTAATTATTATGTCAAGTGTTTAAATAATGTTTTAAGTATTTTTTGGCATAATATCATCATTAAATAAAGGTAATATTATGGATAGAAAAGAATTTAATAAGCTTTTAGAAAAAGCCGATTTAACTAAAAAAAAGTTTGCTGAAATTGTCGGTATGAAATATAATTCCGTTAATAATTGGGGTAGTTCTCAAGCTATTCCGCGTTGGGTTATTTCTTGGCTTGAAAACTATATTAAATCATCAAAATTTGATAAAGTTAAAAAGATTTTTAATGATGAGGTCGATATTGAAAATTTAAAATCAAATGACGCTTAATTTTTCAATGCGCTTATAACGTGTTCTAATAAGCCGTAAATTGCCATTATTTTACCGCCTAATGTTTTGATGTTGCTATTGCATAATCGCTTTAAATTAAGCATTATTTCGGTTTCTATGCGATAAAGCGGATATTTTAAATTATCTTTCAACTGTTTATCGTAAATATAAAATCGTTGCACTAAATTGTATAACTCTAAATCAAAATAAACTGTCGGGCTTGTTTCGCCGTATTCTCTGAAATTAAAATTCTTTTTTAATTTATCGGTGTTTAAAGGCTCTTTAAAGTCGAAACATAAATCAATGCTTGTGATTGTATTAACAACTCTTAAAAGCTTATTTATAAGCTCGTAATCGGGCTTTTCTCTGTCGTATTGTTTAAGCGCGTAAATTTCAAGGCGTGATTTATGTCTGTTGCCGTTTGTAGTATTCGCGTAATAAATCGGCAAAATCTTTTCGTTATCCGTAAGCGTGTAGATATTTGTCAAGTCAAGTTTTTTATCGTAGTGATAGCGCTTATAAATTTTAATAAAATCATCGTTCTTTTTATTAAGTTTCCGCCATTTATAACCGTAATTTTCAGCAATGGTTTTCAGTGCGTTTATTTTATTCGTGTTGAGGTTCGGGGCAATGCCGTTTTTATAGAAGTCGGATCGAATAGTATCAATTGCGAGATTTAATTTGGTATTTTTATTTAAACTGTTGATTACATCGTCAAAATTGTGTATAATACTCATATCTTTTATTTTTTTATTTTTATTAAGGCGGTTTTTATCCTAACCGCCTTTTTTTAAAATTCTACATAAAAGCGACTTAAAAACTTTCAAAATGCTTGTCAAATACCTGCTTTAAAATATCAGTATCGTAGGTATTTACCTTGCCGAACCTTTTATCGATAGTAGAGCCCGTGCAAATTCCTTGTTCTCTGCTTAATTTAGCCGCTTTTTTGCCGATGATAGCGGCGTTATAAGAGTTCGCTTTTATGCCATTCAGGCTCGCATAAGCGATTACCGTCAATTCTTTATCATTAGCCAAAATACGATTAATATTATTTCTTGCTTTTAACTGCTCTTTATGAAGTTCATCGGTTTTTGCTTCAAGCGCTTTCATCTTTTGTTGATTTTCTTTTAAAAGTTCCGCTTGTTTAATCAAAATATCTATTTCGCTCATCGGCTCTTTCAGTATGGCTTCCATTTTATTAAAGGCATTAATATACGCTATTTTAAATTTGTAAGCTTTTTCGCCTGTAAAACTCATCACCAAAAGCGAAAAGCCATCTCTGGTTAAATTATAAAATTTTGTCTCTTTATCAAAAAGTCCATTTCTGCGGACTTCGCACGACGGCTCAAAATTGAGCTGTCGGAAATCATCATTCGGCAAATTCTCAATTATTCTAATAATATTTTTATGCTCTTTTTCAAAAACTTCAGCTATTTGAAGTGAGTTTGTAAAAACTTTATCTTTAACTACTTCAAATTCAACTTCTACATTGTTGATAATTATATTATTCATTTTCTATCCTTTTTTATTTTTTTATATTTATCAACGCAAAATCGCGTTCGTTGAAATTATCTTTTGCGTCTTTATAATTAACCGAATTTATTTCGGCGCCGTCAAATTCCGTTTTTATAATGTCAATTAAATTTTTCATTTTCTACCTTTTTTTTATCTCTAGCTCTTTTTTCCATAAAGTCTATTATTTTGTCTGATACGTAAAAAATAACGGCAAGAGTTATAAATACCGTTATTATACTTGCTGTTACCAATACAAAAACGCATAAAAATACAATTATTTCAACTAGCATTATTAAGTCCTTTAGTATTGTTTTCGGGTCTTATATCAAGCTTCGTTTCCAACTCGTAAATGCTACTTCTTTGTGTCTGCACTATGTGAAATAAATCGTAAGCGCAATCAATCAGTCTTTGGTCCGCTGTCTCTAATGACTTGACATTATAAACGTGTAAATGCCTTTTAAACTCTTTCAGCAAGGCTTCATTACCAGCGCCGAAACAATCGGCGCTCACTTTAAAATTAAGCCTTGGCATTTTGCGCTTCCGCTTTCTTACCGCTAAAAAACGCTTCTATTTCGTTAGCGTCATATACGATTACGCCTTTTGTTACTCTTATAGGCGTTATTAAGCCTTGTTTGCCGTAATTTAAAATTGCACTCCTACCGATTGGATAAAGCCTTGTAATATCGGCAATTCTTAAATACCTTTTTGGGGCATAACCTTGATTTACTGTTGAATAAATGTTCTCCATTTTCAGCTCCTTTTTTTGTTTTGTTCTTAAAAATAAGCGTTCAAATATTAAAATCGCTTTCAACGGCTTTAAACTTTTTTTCAAGTGATTTAATATTTAAAAAACTATGTGGCTATTTTTGTATAAAAAAGAATTTTTTTAAAGGGTTAAAAAAAATTATGGGTAAATTTTATTTGAATGTCAATATGTAGATGTAAATCAAAATGCCTAAAAATCGATGTTTGTTTTGGTTTTTAAATATATTTTATAAAGAAATATAATTTTAAAAAAAATGAAAAAAAATAAAAAAATAAATGAATGAGTGGTTAAAATTGTAAAATAGTGGCAAAAAAGTTCTGTAAATTTTTATTTGCCACCAAAAAAAATATTTTTTACATTGAAATTTTTATTTTTCATCTCTGATTTTTATAATAAATTCGCTCCACCATTTCGCAACGGCGATTTTCTCTTTTTTATAATCGGCTCTATTATAAATCATCTCTACACTGTTTCCGATTTTATGGTCTAAAAAGCTTTCTATAGCGTCTCTCGGGTTTTTAATCGGTATTTCATCGATGTGATTTTGCGCGATTGTGCGAAACGTGCTTCTGAAACTGTGCGCCGTCTGCTTCAACTTTTCGGTAAAGCCTAAAAGTTTAAGTCTGTTATTTAATCCCTGCGCCGTTATGTGCTTACACTTTATAACTCTACTCATAAATACATAATCGCTGATGTCTTTATAAATTTCGGCGTGAGTTTCTAAAATTTTAATAACCTCATCACTTAACGGCAAAATAAAATCATCGCCGCTTTTTACTTTCATATTTGGGCGCGGAATTTTAAGCTCTTTTTGCATAAAGTCGATTTCGCGCCATTGCATTGAAATTAAATTCGCGCTTCTTAAAGGCAAATGAAGTAAAATTTTAAGCGCCGTATTTATCGGTGAGTTATCAAGCGAATAGATAACCTTTACCAGCTTTTTAAAATCGGCTTCATCGGTAATCGCTTTGTAGTTTTCGGTTTTGTGCTGTTCCATTAGAGAGTTTAAAGAGATATTTTTTATAAAATTATTTTCTATGTAGCCTTTTGTTTCGGCATAACTGAAAATTTCGTTTAAATAGCCTTGAAATCTTTTCGCTCTCGCGGGGGCGGTTTGCGCTCTTTGTTCCAGTATATCTACCAGTTCCCGCTTTGTAATATCATTAATCGGCGTGTATTCGTCTATTTTGTTTATAAAATTATTTTTAACTTCCGCTACTTTGCGCTCTTTAACTTTTTGAAGTAGAGAATTGTTAAATTTTTGCTTCCATTCATCAAATACACGCTTGATTGTTATTATTTCCGCTTTTTTAAAGGGGTCTTTATTTTCCGCTATGGCTTTTTTATATTTCGCCGTGATTTCTCTTGCTTTTGCTAATGAAACTGTAGGGTAATCGTTAGGTTTGCATAACGCCTTTTCGGTGTATTTGTCCGTTCCTGCCTGTTTAAATCTGAAATACCAGCGCTTACTAGCCTTTGTAATTTTAAGCATTAAATTATCGCCGTCATATAGCGGACTGTCTTCGGGTTTGGCATTTTTGATTTTGGTGTCTGTAAGTCTTACAATTTGCCTTGACATAATTTTATCCTTTATCTTTTTATCTTTTTTTCAAGCAATCACTTTTAAAGTGCCTTTTTAAAAGCATTTACTCGATGTTTAGTAAGAAAAAAATAAAGTTAAACTCATTTTCTTACTATTTTTTCTTACTAACTTGCACTCAAATATTCTATTTAAGAGCTTTAATTGACTAAAATATTTCTTACTATTAAGCACTGAAAAATAGTGCTTACGGCTTAAATTCAGCCTTTTTCAGCTATTAAAACACGTTTCAAGCAATGTCTTTTAAAGTGCCTTTTTAAAAGCATTTACTCTATGTTTAGTAAGAAAAAATCAGCTAAAAAAAATTTTCTTACTATTCTTATTACTATTCCTTATGGCTTGATGTGAATAATTATAAACTGATTTGAATTAAAATTTTCTTAAAATCTCGATTTATAGGGGGTTTTTTGAAGTGATTTGAACGTTTAAGAATAGTGTATGGTGGCCCCGAATGGACTTGAACCATCGACTTCCACCATGTCAAGGTGACACTCTACCACTGAGTTACGGGACCTGAATATAAAAAAATAAAGTTTAAAAAAAATTTTAATTTATGAAATTTCAAACTAAAATTTTAAAAATACAATTTTTCATTTTATCAAAAAAAATCTAAATTTTTGCTTTTAACCTTTTGTTCAATAAATTTTTAAGATTAATAATTAAAAAATTTCTTACTGTAATTTCAACGCTTGATTTTATACTTGTATTTTTTTTGCAAGTTTGCAAGTTGTAATTTGAAGCCTAATTGAAATTAGTCTAAAATTTTGACAATAAATTACAAATTTAATTATGCAGTTAAATTTAGCATAAAAAGAAAATAAAGACTTTAAATATCGGACACAATAAAATATATGATAGATAAAAATGATTTATTTTATTCAGTTTAAATTTTACGGCTGTAAATTTTAGTGATATTTTTCATAATAACATTTTTTCAATTTTAAACGAGAATTACCTACATATGCCTTTTTGTAAAAGTAAATTGTTTAAAATTTAAAAATTTTAAAAATGTGGAGTTAAGCGGGATCGAACCGCCGACCTCTTGAATGCCATTCAAGCGCTCTCCCAGCTGAGCTATAACCCCATAAAACAAAAGTAATTCTACAATAATTAACTTATATTTTTTTTAAAAATTTTGCAATTTAAAAAAAATTGTAAAAAAAATAGAATTTTAAGTTTAGTTTTGTTAGTATCTTAAAAATTTTTTTAAGGATAATTTATGAGAGTTTTAATTTTTTCAATTATTACTGTTTTTGGAATTTGCGGTTGTTCAAACACTTGGCATGGTGTCAAAGAAGATACAAACAGCGGAGTTGAATGGACAAAAGATAAAGTAAATGACGGTGCCACATGGGTCAAAGATAAGACAGAATAATTTAAAGTATTTTAAAAATTTGATTTTGAATTTTAGCTTTACGGCTAAAATTCAGTTATTTTAATTTATTAAAATTTTTTATTGAAGTGATGTGATAAAAATTTATTGAAATATATGTAATATGACATTGTTTCTACATTTTTTGCGGTATTTAACAATGAGCGTTCGGTTTTTTATCATTTATCACAGATATTCATTTAAACTTCAATATAAAATTTTATATTAAATTTTAATAAAATACGATACAATCGTATTTCTAAAATATTTTAAATCTTTAATAAAACTGTTCTTTTAAATACTTATTTAATATAATTTATTCGGAGTGTAGCGCAGGCTGGTAGCGCATCTGGTTTGGGACCAGAGGGTCGAAGGTTCGAATCCTTTCACTCCGACCATTTTTGAGAGTTCGGCTTATCAGATTGCGACCATAATGCCGTTGGTTTGATTTCCGTAATTTAATTAGAGATTGCAGCTTAATTTTATAAAGTAACACCATTCTAATGTAGATAGGAACTTCAGAGCCGCTTTTTAAATTTTATCGTATAAACTTATCAGTAAGTTACTTGCGTTTATTGCCAAAAATCCGCTTCACACAATTCTATAAACAATATTAATGATTTAACTGCCTTTTTAAATTTAACTTCATTAGAATTTCAGAAAATTTCAATAAAAAGAAATAAATACGAAAAATTTATTATAGCACTGTTTGCTTCGACGATAAGTTTATTTACACTTGATGTAAATAAAGCATGTGTTAAAGATTTGAAAAAAGCAGGTAAAATAAAAGATGAAATTAATAAAAAAGATACAGATAAAAAAATCAAAAAAAAAAAAAAACAACAATAAATAATAAAAAATAATCAAAGATGTAATTTAAGCAAATAACAGACAAGAAGTCCAATTTTGTAAAAACGGGCGGTCTTAAAATTATTAACGCGAGAGCGTAAAAGAGAGTTGAAAAGGCATAAAATTCTTTTAATTTTTTAAATTGTTTATTATTAAAATTGTCAATAAACCAAAAATGTCGTTGTAAATTTTTTAATATAAAAATCAGGTTTAAAAATTTAATTTAAATTTTTGGATTATTGTCAAAATTTTACTAAAATTCGCAAAAAGGCAAAAAAATGAATGAAATTTTGATTTTAAGCGGTGCGGGGCTATCTGCTGATAGCGGGTTGAGTACTTTCAGAGGAAATGGCGGACTTTGGGAAAATTATAATGTAATGGAAATTTGCTCCGTTGAAGGTTTTGCAAAAGATCGCCAAAAAGTTTTAAACTTTTATGACAATCGTAGAATTGAACTTAAAAATGTCGCGCCGAACTCAGCTCATAAAATGATTGCCGAAATTAAGGCGAAATATCCTGATAAAATCGCTATTTTGACGCAAAATATCGATGATTTGCTTGAAAGAGCAGGTTGTCATGATGTCGTTCATTTGCATGGTGAGCTCACAAAATTGCGATGTGAAAGTTGCGAGCATGAATTTTATATAGGCTACGAATCTCAAAAAGATAAAAAATGTCCAAAATGCGGCAGTTCGCGCGTTCGCCATAATGTAGTAATGTTTGGCGAGATGGCGCCTTTTTATGCCACACTTTATGCAAGATTAAGAGATATGAAACTTTTTATCTGTATAGGAAGCAGCGGAGAGGTTTTGGACGTTGCAAATTATGCATATATGGCTGAATTCAGCATTTTAAACAACCTTGAAAAAAGTTTCGTTGATAGAAATTTTACGAAAGTCTATAACGAAACGGCTGTAAATGCGGCGCTAAAAATTAAGCTGGATATAGAAAATTTTATAAAATTCGGCAAAATTTAAAGGATCGAAATGAAAAAAGGCAAATATTATATAGGAGATTTGAGTTATATTTTAAATTTTAATGATTTCAGCGATGTTCTAAAAGTTGAATTTGGTGAGATTTATGAGCTTAAAAACGGCGTAAAATTTGAAAAATTTCATCTTGCAGTTGGAGATTATAAAGACAATCAGGGGTTTATATACAGCGTTGATAGTGAAATTTTCGGTATTATCGAAATTAGCATTATAAATATTGAGTTTTTGAGCGAAAAAATTTTAACCGTAAAAAATGATGTGCTTTATGATAAAACGACAAATTATGCTCGCGCCAAAATAGTTACTTTCAATAGTGATTTCAGTGTTTTTAGAAATGAAAATTCGCTGAATTTTGCAGACATTGAAATTTTTGCATAATAAATAAAAATTTATTTATGAAAAAACAGGCGTCGGGTTTAAATTTCAGATTGAAATTTATAAAATAATGAGTTGTTAAATTTTATAGTTTTAAAAAATAATTAACAACGTAAAATTTCACAGCTCATAATAATTATTTTAAAGCTGTTTTTATAAAGTAAATAAAATTTTGTATCGCGCTATAATGTAGTGATTTGCAGTTTATAAAGCAATAAATAAAAGCAAAAATTACGAAAAGCTTTTAAAAATCGCTAAAATGATGAAAATTTTAAAAATCAAATTTAGATTAGCTCAAATTTTAAAATTTTAGTGTAAAATTCATCAAATTTTAGGAGTAAAAATGAGAAATTTTGTGATTTTGGCGATTTTTTGCACAGCCTTTTTATTTTGCGGTTGCGATGAAAAAAAAGATGAAAGTCTTGCAAAACCGCCTGTTGAAACCGAAATTCCAAAAGATGTACCTGTTTCGCAAACCGAAAATATCAAAATTGATCCGCAAAATCCGCCCGTTCCTGTCGGAGAATAAAATTCCGAATTTCAGAATTTGCAAATTCTGAAATTTATTATATAAGATAAATCATACATAATGTAGCCAACAAAGTTACAATAAAACCGATAATTGCTAAAATCCCGGCTTACAGTAATTGCAATTAAGTCTGTTTTGTGTCTTTTTTGGCTTGAAATATCGCCATAATCGTAATTAATAAAGCTGGCGAAAAAATGATTCCTGAAAAGAAAATTGCCTAAATCAGCAAAAACTATCGCTAAAATTTCAACAATATTGCTTTTTGTTTGACACAAACTGCTTTTTATTTTTTATAAAAACTCCTTTTAAAAAAATAATTTGGTAATATTAAAAAAGCAAATCAGTAATGGCGATTTAAATTTTCATTGCAAAGATGTCACAATTTAAGGTTTAATTATGCAAAAAATGTATAGAATTACAAAATTTAAATTTTGAGATTGTATAAAATTTTAAAAAACGTATCGTTGTTTTGTCTTTTGCGCTAAATTTCAAAATTTAAATGAAGTAAAATGAAATGTTTTTCCAAAAAAGCTGAAACCGCGTTAATTTAATATAAATAAATATTTTAAAAACGCATATATTATTTGTGAAAAACAATTTTTGCATATAAATAAAAACTATAAGGAGAAAAAATGAAAAAGTTTTTAGTTTTTGTTACGGTTTTTATGTTCGCAAGTTTTGCGTTTGCCGAACGCACTTACACATTAAAACTAGCTTCTACGTGGGAAAATACTACGCCTGTTCTTGGAAAAACGGCGAATGATTTTAAGAAATATGCCGAAACTATGAGCAACGGCAGACTTAAAATCCGCATTGACACGCCAAGCAAGCACAAAGCCGGTTTCGGAATTTTGGATTTTGTTAAAAGCGGTCAATACGAACTCGGTTATACTTCGCTTTATTATTATAAAGGAAAAGATCCTAAGACGATGTTTTGGACAGCAGTACCTTTTGGAATGACGACTGCAGAACAACACGCCTGGTATTATTATGGCGGCGGAAAAGAGTTGAATGAGAAACTTTTTGATAAATACGGCATTAAAACGTTTATTATGGGAACAACCGGAATGCAAATGGGCGGTTGGTTTAAAAAAGAGATTAACTCTTTAGCCGATTTGCAAGGGCTTAAATTCAGAATTCCTGGATTTGGCGGTGAAGTGATGAGCAAACTTGGCGTTACGATAAACACAATTCCTACAGGTGAGCTTTATATGGCGCTTGAAATGGGTACAATTGACGCCGTAGAGTGGGTAAGCCCGGTTTATGATATGCCTCTTGGTTTTCATAAAGTTGCGAAGTATTATTATACCGGCTGGCAAGAGCCTACAGGTGATACACAACTTTTGATAAATAAAAATGTTTATGACAAACTTCCTGAAGATTTGCGTCTGATTTTAGAGGCTGCTGCCAGATTAGCCGGAGAAAATATGCAAAATAGCGGTTTTTATCAAAATTCCGTAATTTGGCAAAAGATGAAAAAAGAGTTTCCGGATGTTACAATCAAAAATTTTCCGCCCGATGTAATGGAAGCGCTAAAAAAAGCAACTGATGAAATTTTGGACGAAGAAGCTGCAAAAGATCCTTTATTTAAAGAAATCTTAGATAGTCAAAGAAATTTTCTTAAAATCGGTAGAGAGTGGAATAAGATAAGCGAAACCGCTTATATCAACAATCAAAACGAAAATATGCCTAAATTTCCGCAAATTTCGGAAACGAACTCAACCGTAAAAGAGCAAAATTTAAGTAAATAAGGTGCGCAAAATTTTAAATTTGCGCTTGATGTGGCAAATCGAATTTTAATTATTTTTTTGCTACAATTGCAAGATAAAATTTTAAAAAAGGAAAACAATATGGCAACTATAAATGAAGCTAAGTATATTTGGTTTAACGGAAAATTAGTAGCTTGGAAAGATGCGACAGTTCATGTTCTATCTCATTCTTTACATTATGGAAATGCTGTTTTTGAAGGCGTAAGGGCTTATCAGACAGACAAAGGTCCTGCAATTTTCAGATTGAAAGAGCACACAAAACGTTTAATGAATTCGGCTCACGCTTGCTTAATCAATATACCTTATACACAAGAAGAGCTTGAAAAAGCTCAAATTGAGGTTGTAAGAGAAAATAATTTTACACAAACTGTTTATATTCGTCCTCTAGCATTTTTCGGATACGGCACAATGGGTGTTTCTAGCAAAGGCGCAAATGTCGATGTGGCAATCGCTGCGTGGCAATGGGGCGCATATATGGGTGAAGACGCTCTTAGAAAAGGCATAAAGGTAAAAATAAGCTCCTGGATGAAGCCTGCACCTTTTTCAATGATGGCAAAGGCAAAAGCAAGTGCAAATTATTTTAATTCTCAAATGGCAAATTTTGAAGCCGTAAATGCAGGATATGATGAAGCTTTATTGATGGATCAAAACGGCTTTATAGCTGAAGGCAGCGGCGAATGCTTTTTTATCGTGCGAAACGGCTCAATAATTACTCCGCCAAACGATACAAGTCTGGAAAGTATAACTCAACAAACAGTTATTGAAATAGCTGAAGATTTAGGTTTTGAAGTAAAACGTCAAAGAATTACAAGAGATGAAGTTTACAGCGCTGATGAAGCATTTTTCACAGGAACCGCCGCTGAAGTTACACCGATAAGCAATATCGACGGACGCGTTATCGGAAAAGGTGAAATGGGACCTGTAGCCGAAAAATTGCAAAAAACGTATTTTGACGTCGTAATGGGCAAAAATGCGAAATTTGAACACTATCTAACATATGTAAAATAAGGGAAAATATGCCAGCAGATTTAAACGACTATTTTAACAAAAAACAAAACATGAACGGAAACGGTGGCGGAACAAATTTTAAAATGCCTAATTTGCCTAATTTCAGTAAATTTTCAGGTCTGATTTATATTTTAATTGTAATAGTTGCGGTTTTGGTTCTAGCAAGACCGTTTGTTACGATTCAATCCGGTCAAGTAGGAATCAAATCGAATTTAGGAAGTTATGATCCTACGCCTCTTCAACCGGGACTTCATTTTTTTGTGCCGTTTGTACAGGATATTTTTATAGTTGACACGAGAGTCAGAATTATAAATTATACAAACAATGAAGATATGGGTGGCGGAAATTTAAAAGGTGAAACAGGTATTATTCGAAAAAATTCAATTTCCGTATTTGATGCAAGAGCGCTTCCTGTAAGCATTGATTTGACTGTTCAATATAAATTAAATGAAACTACAGCTTCAAATACCATTGCAAAATGGGGATTTTATTGGGAAGATAAGATTGTAGATCCGGTTGTGCGCGATGTAGTGCGAAATGTCACAGGTAAATATACGGCAGAAGAACTTCCAACTAAGCGTAATGAAATAGCTTTAGCCATAAATGACGGAATTCAAGCTACAATTGAAGCTTTGCCGAATTCGCCTGTAAATTTACTTGCAGTGCAACTTCGTGAGATTATTCTACCTACAAAAGTAAAAGAGCAAATCGAGCGCGTTCAAATCGCAAAGCAAGAAGCGGAAAGAACAAAATACGAAGTTGAAAAGGCAAATCAGGAAGCTCTTAAAAAAGCAGCCCTTGCGCAAGGAACCGCCAAAGCTGTAAAAATAGAGGCTCAAGGTAGAGCGGACGCCGTTAAAATAGAAGCCGATGCGGCAGCTTATGCGAATACCGAGATTGCAAAAAGTCTTGATAAAAATCTTTTGACACTAAAACAAATAGAAATTCAAGGTAAATTTAATGAAGCTTTAAAAGAAAATTCGGATGCTAAAATTTTCTTAACACCAGGTGGCGCAGTGCCGAATATTTGGGTTGATACAAAAGATAAAGCCAAACAGAGCGCGATAAATTCTACCGCAACTGAATGAAGTGAAATGGATAAAATTTAAGGGCAAAAATGAGCGAAAATAAAATAAAAATTGATTGGCAAAAAGTCGGTCTTTTGCCGGTTGTCATTCAGGATAACACCACCGGTGAAGTTTTAATGATGGCTTATATGAATGAAGAAGCACTGAATTTGACATTTTCGACAGGTTTTGCCCACTATTTTTCGCGTTCAAAAAATCGCATTTGGAAAAAAGGTGAAAGCAGCGGCAATACACAAAAAGTTTGCTCTGCTTTTTTGGATTGCGATAATGATACTTTGCTTTTAAAAGTTGAACAAAAAGGTGCAGCGTGCCATACAGGGCATAAAAGTTGTTTTTTTAATGAAATTTCTTTGAATGACGGCGAAATTCCGCATGAAAAAAATGAAAAAATTTCAAAGCCGAAATACGAAATTTTAGACGAACTTTATCACATTTGCCTGGATAGAAAATTTAATGCGGATCCAAAAAATTCGTATGTCGCAAAGCTATATGAAAAAGGCGAAAACACTCATCTTAAAAAAATTTGTGAAGAGGCAAGTGAATTCGCTTTTGCGTGCAAAGATCTAAGCAGAGCTAAAAATTATCGCGATTTGAAACGTGAAATTTTTGGTGAACACCACGAAAATGAGCCTGAATATGATGTGATTTATGAAGGAGCCGATTTGCTTTTTCATATGGTTGTAGCGCTGGCTTATCATGGAATTCATCCTGAAAATTTATTAAATGAATTGTCTCGCCGCAACGGAATAAGTGGAATTACGGAAAAAAATTCAAGAAAAAGTTAAAAAATACAAGCATTGTTAAAATTTTTTTGTAATTCTTTTTAAAATTTATTTTATCTTTAAAGATAAATTTTATCAATATTTTATATGCAAAATCAAAAGTATTTTTATATTGTTTACTTTTGCCGCCTAAAAATTTGTCCGCTATATTTAAAATTTAATTAACTTTTGCTATTCTACTGGCGATTGAACTTATAATTTTCCTCCTTTTATTAAAATTTGTTATTGAAAATCTTGTTTATTAAATTCAAAAAGTGTGGTTATTTTCTTTTGCACTTTGTCTAAATTCTTGTCTATTTTTATTTAAAATATCTTTTTAATTCTTTGTATCCGCTAACCATAAATTTATAAAATTGTGTTTTTTACCTTTTGTAAATAAAATATCATAACAAAATCTATTTTTGAATCAAAATCAAATAAAATTTGATTTTGCCATAAATTTTTCAAATTTAAATCTACATTACAAATAAATTTAAATTTAAAAATTCATAAAATTTACATTTTGTAATAATTTAATTTCTAGTAGAATTTTGCCGATTATATCTTAAAATTTTTATTGAAATTCCAATTTTACTTAAATAAGCAAGATTGCGACTTTATGTAATTTTTAAAAAATTGCTAAAAATTTATGAATTTGGTTTGAAATTTGAATTTAACAGTGAATAATAGCATAAATTAATATTATTTAATCTACATTTAAAAAATAAAGCCGTATAATCAAAAAAATAAAATTTAATTTTAAAGGTTAGACCGATGCGAACTGCTCTGCAGGCGCTTGCACTTATTACTCAAATAAATAGAATTCCGTTTGATTCTAAAGAAATAATAAATAAATTTGCATTGAATACAAACGAACCAAGCATTGACGAGCTTACAAGAATTGCAAAATATTTGGAATTTAAAGCAAAAATCAAAAATATATCTGAAATTTCAAAATATAAACCTCCTTTTATAGCACAATCCAAACAAAACACATATTTTGTAATTTTCCAAATTTTAGAAGACGGATCATTTTTGATTTATGATGGCGGGAGCAGCTTAAAAAAGATAAACAAAGATGAGATGAATGAAATTTCAAATTCCAAAATAATAGTTTTGGCTCATAAAGCTTTAAATTCTCAAGTCAAATTCGGCTTTGCATGGTTTTATAAAAAGATGCTGAAATTTAAATTTATAATTTTTGAAGTTTTACTAGCCTCTTTTATAATGCAGCTTTTTGGGCTTGTTACGCCGCTTTTTACACAAGTAGTTCTTGATAAGGTTTTAACTCATCATAGCATTAGCACTTTAAATGTTATCGCGGTAGCATTTTTCGCAGTTATTATTTTTGAAATGCTACTCTCTCTTACCAGAAATTATATATTTGCTCACACTACGACAAAAATTGATGCGCAGCTTGGAAGCGAACTGTTTTTGCACCTTTTATTGCTTCCGATGACATATTTTGAAAACAGAAAAGTAGGAAACATAGCGGCAAGAGTAAGAGAGTTAGATAGCATAAGAGATTTTATTGCAAACAAATCGGTTACCGTGCTGCTTGATCTTCTTTTTAGCTTTGTTTTTGTCATTATGATGCTACTTTACAGCGTAAAACTTACACTTATAGCAATAGCTTTTGTAAGTGTAATTGCTTTGATTTATTTTTTTATTACACCGATGCTAAGAGCAAGACTTAATGACAAATTTGAGATGGGAGCAAGGTCAAATTCTTATTTGATAGAGTCAATCACTGGAATGCAAACCGTAAAATCTCTTGCAATTGAGGGTGGAATGCAAAGAAACTGGGAAGATTATTTAGCAAAATATGTAAAATCAAGTTTTAATCTTTCGAATTTAAGCAATATCGCAAGTGGATTTGCAAACGCTCTTTCAAAGCTTATGACTTTATCTATTTTATATTTTGGTGTAGGGCTTGTAATAGAAGGAAAATTAAGCGTAGGCCAACTTATCGCTTTTCAAATGTTTGCAGGGCAATTTGCGTCTCCTGTAATGAGACTTGTAGGTCTTTGGAATGAATTTCAACAAGCGATTATAAGTGTGGATAAATTAGGCGATATATTAAATACGCCGACTGAACAAACAACAAATAAACCGATAAGTTTAAATAAAGTAAGAGGTGAAATAAAATTTGAAAATGTAAGCTTTAGATACAACCCTGGTTCTAATTTGGTTCTTAAAAATTTAAGTTTTAAGATAGATGCAAATAAAAGTGTAGGCATAGTAGGAAAAAGCGGAAGCGGCAAAAGCACGATTACAAAACTAATCGAAAGGCTTTATTTACAAAATGACGGTGCTATTTATATTGATGATATTGATATAAGACATCTCAATCCATATATTTTAAGGCAAAATATAGGCGTAGTTTTACAAGAAAATTATCTTTTTAGCGGCACAATAAGAGAAAATATATCTTATGCAAAAGCCGACGCTTCTATGGACGAGATCATAAAAGTAGCCAAAATATCTGGAGCGCACGATTTTATAAAAGAGCTTTCATCAGGATATGATACGATAGTAGGAGAAAGAGGAAGCTCTCTTTCAGGCGGGCAAAAGCAAAGAATCGCGATAGCAAGAGCGATTATTTCCAACCCTAAAATTTTAATATTTGACGAAGCGACATCTGCGCTTGATTATGAAAGCGAAAAAGCAATAACTGAAAATTTAAATAAAATAAAAGAAAATAGAACATTCATCATCATCGCTCATAGACTTTCTACGATAAGAAATTGTGACGAAATAATAGTAATAGATAAAGGTGAAATTAAAGAACGCGGAAGCCACGATGAATTGGTAGCCAAAAATGGATATTATAAAAAATTGCTTGATGCACAAGCAGGGCTCAATCATGTTTAAACTTTTTAAAAAAATTGACGATTCATACGAATTTAAACCAAGTATAATTGAAATAGAGGATAGACCGCAAAATCCGCTGGGAAAAACGATTCTATGGATAGTTGTAACAATTTTCGTTTTTTTGGTTTTATGGCTTGTGTTTGCCAAAATAGATATAGTAGTAAGCGGCAACGGAAAAGTAATACCAAGCGGAAATATTAAAATTTTAAAACCGCTTGAAAACGGAATAATATCAAAAATTTTAGTTTATGAAGGACAAAAAGTATCTAAAAATGAACCGCTCATAATCATTGATCCAAGCGTATCTAAAGTAAATTTAATCACGCAGGAAGAAAAACTAAAAGCACTTAATTTCAGTATAAAAAGACTTGAACTTTTAAGCTTCAGTGAAAAATTGCAAAAAGATGCAAATTTAAGCAGCGACGAAATGAATCTTTATATCAATCAAAAACAAAATTTTGATGAAAGCATAGATGAACTGAATTTTAAAATTTCAGGCATACTAAACTCAATAAACGGCACACAAGCTGAAATTTCAAAATTAAGCGAACTGAAAATTTTAGCGGATAAAAGGGTTAAAAATTTAAAAAACGTTCGAGATATAATAGCAAGCAAAGATTATGAGGATGCGCTTTCAAAACAGATTGATTTAAACTCGCAAATAAAAAGCACAAATGAAAATTTACTTGCACTAAAATCAAAACTGAGTGAAACTAAAAAAACGCTTGAGAATTTTAAAACGAGTCAAAAAGCTAAATTTTTGGATGAACTTTTAACAAAACAAAAAGAAGCCGCCGAAATCAAAGCTTCTATAAATGCACTAAATTTCCAAACGAAACAACAAATCGTAGCATCTCCTGTAGACGGTTATGTAGGAAAACTTTTGATTCATACGGTTGGAAGTTCCGTTAGCAGTGGTGAGGAGCTAATCAGTATAATTCCCGCAAACGAGCCTCTAATCATAAGTGCTAAAATTTTAAATAAAGATATAGGATTTTTACAAAATGGACAAAAAGTAGCCATTAAAGTTGATACTTTCAACTTTCAGAAATACGGCAAAATAGACGGAGAGCTTATACATATAGGAAACGACGCTATAAAAGACGAAAAACTTGGGGAAATTTTTGAAATAAAGGTAAAACCGAAAAAATTAAGTCTGATGGTAGAAGGCAAAGAAAAACAAATAGAGCCCGGAATGAGCGTAATAGCTGAAGTGAAAGTCGGAAAAAGACGAGTCATAGAGCTTTTCATATATCCTATCGTAAAATATCTCGATGAAGGACTTAGTGTAAGATAAGCTCTGAAACAAAAGGAAAATTTTATGGATTTTGAGGAACTTTTATATACTTAAGGATAAAAAAATAAAAAAATGAGAAAATATATTGCAAATAATATTTACTTAAATAATTATAAATTATATAAATTTTTAAACAAAAACAATAGTATAACAATCTATGAAACAAAAACAACTATTAATTTTCGCAATATTAAAGTATTAACAGTATTAAAAAAATTTGTTTTTAGAAATTTTAGAATATAAGAAAGTAAAATAAAAAAATGAAAACTAATTTAGACATTGATATAAACGGTTATATAGTAAAAGCTAGTAATGGTAAAACTATCGGTGTTTGCTCCAATGAAAATAAAATTTACGCTAAGCGGTTAAATAAAGATATTTCAGAAATTTTGATCAATTTTTTATTATCTATAGAAGATAAAAGATTTTATAATCATATAGGAATTGATTTTATTGCCATAATAAGGGCTTTTTATAGAAATTTACAAGCCGGCAAGATAGTAGAAGGCGGAAGTACTATAACGCAACAATTATCAAGAGCTTATTTAAATGATAATTCAAAAACCATAAAAAGAAAAGTTAAAGAGATATTTAAGGCATTAAAAATAGAAACAATCTTTTCAAAAAAATATATTATAGATAAATATATTGAATCCGTTTATATGGGATCAAATTTATATGGATTTGAGTCTGCTTCAATTAAATACTTCTCAAAACGGTTAAATGAACTGACAAAAAAGGAATTTATATCTTTAATTGTGTTATTAAGAGGACCAAATCTATATGTTGATAATAAACAACTTTTTTTAAATAGATACAGAAGCATTCTATTTAGATTAAATAAATCAAATCTTATTTCAAGAAATCAAACTAATAAATATTTGCGTCATTCACCAAAAATACAGCAAAATCAAATAAACGTTGTTCCGTCAACAATTATTCCTGATATTGCGAAAACAATAGATTATAATAAATTTATAATCAATAGCACAATAGACTATAAAATACAGAATAAAATAAACTGGTTTGTAAATTCTACTAATGATTTAGATTCTGTAATATGTATAAATAAAGGTAAGATTGCAGGTTTTGCTAGCAAACATGGAAATCATTATATATTTAATAACTTCGGAAATGTAGGCTCAACACTTAAACCTTTTATATATTTGTATTTAAGAAGTAATGGCATAGATCAAAATGAACAAATATCAACAATACCTATCTATAAATATGGAGATTGGACAGCAAAAGAGGCATTTGAATACAGATGTAACACAATGTCATTAGCAAGAGCGTTAGAAGTATCTAACAATACAGTTTTTTTAAATGCCAGTTATAAAGTTGGTTTTAACAATGTTTCTAAGTATATTTCTACTTTATTCAATAAAGAATATTGTGGAGATTTCCCATCTTTAGTCTTGGGATCAACTCCGTATGGTATTTCTTTATATGAATTATCAATGGCTTATTATAACTTATTTTCAAGTAGCGAACTTCAGTATTTAGACGAGTTAAAGTCAATATTAAGAAAAGTATCGATAAATACTTTAGGGTTATCTTCATTTTTTTGCAAAACAGGAACTACGAACAATAGTATAAATAGATATATTATTTTAGGTAATTCTGAAAAAGTATTTGCATTTTTAAGAGATGAAAAATTAAAGTGGGATAATATGATAAATAATGGAAAAATATCAAAAAGTTTCACCAAAAAAATCAAGGATATTTTAAATGAATTTATCAAATGAGATTTTAACTTTTATAGATGGCAAGATGAATGATATTGAGTTTATTGTATTTTTAATAATAAGTATATTTTCATTAGTAATTAAAAAATTTATAACAGACTCAATAGCCCAATCTGAAAAAATTTTTATAAATACTCAAAAAGAAAATTTAAAAAAACTAAATAAAATTTATTTTGCTTTAGTTCAGTTATCTTTAAAGCCCAATTCGAAATTCAGATCAAAAAAACTATACAAGCTGCTATTAAACAACTTTTATACGATGAACACTAAAGAAGATACTAAATTGTTAGAAAGTATATATGATAATTGTGAAAAAAATAAAGATTTAAATGAAAAAATGATTTTGGAGTATACGAGAAAAATTCAAATTAAAATAAAAGAAATTAACAACATTATAGATAAAAATAATTCAACATATTCAGAATTTCAATCTAATCCTATAGTGTTTTATATTAAAAAAATATTATTAGTAATTTATATAGTTTTTTCTATGCTAGTTTTTTTATATGTTTTGCAATGTTTATTTACAAATTTTAAGATTTGTTGGAAAATAATATTGACAGTATTTTCTATACCAATAGTTTTTTATATATTAAATTTTTGTAAAAATTGTAAATTTTATAAAAAAATCAAAAATTCAATTGAAAAATTTATTTTTAAATAAAATTAAACTATAGAATATTATTCTTTGATTAAATAGCAAGATTGCTATTTTTGTTAAACATATATAAATTTTTCTATTTAATATCGCGTTTTATTAACTATAAAGAAGTTTAGTTTATTAGCAACACAAAATGATTAAAATAATTATAATAGTGCTTGTTATTATTTTATGTTGTCATATTTTAAAATTGTTATAATTTTATTGTTTAAAATATTTTTGAAAATTAATTTAAGTATTAATTTTGAGTATTATTTAATAAGTAAGATTATAAAATATAAAATTAAGCTTGGTGGTAGAAGTTAAATAAAAACAAAGCTTTCGCTATAAGAAAGGATAAACAATGTGTCAGATAAAGATAATGATTGTTCAAATAAAAATGATGGTGAAGATTTTTTAATGATTTAATAAATGACTTTAAGAAAATTTTAAAAGTCTTACAAACCCATCGCTTGTAGTTTAAATTTATTGCATAGTTGGCATAATGCTATTTATACTTTATTATGGAAAGATTGGGTATTTTCCAACTTTAGCGGTGCTGATATATTTTATCTGATTATAATACTAGGTGTAGCCGGATTTGTATATTTTATTTGTTTGCTTGTTTTTCTCCTATTATGTACTTTTTTAATTCGTATAAATTTATTGTTTGAACTATGAGAATTATAAATATTTGAGCATATTTTTTTGCTGCATAACAGAGTTGGAGAAGCTTGCATTAATATCAAAGGTTTAGCAGCCTAATTGTAATGAATATTAGTACTATTTTAAAAAATATCAAATATTTTTTTGCATATTAAGAATTGATATATTTTTTAAATTTTACTTTTGAAATTTTTTAAAAATTAAACTTAAATGGTTTTGTAAAATATAGCTTAATTATTAAGCTATTTTAAAAAATTATTGATTTTATTATAATTGTTATAAATTTCACACAAATTTTAATACTTAACTAAACAAAAAATCATATAATCAAAAACCAACAAATTTAAAAGGCTTTTAATGCTAAAATCTTTAAAATTTATCATTGTTATTGTATTTTTGTTTATGGATAGATCACTTGCTATCACATTTGATGAAATTCTAAAGCATGCCTTAAAAAATTCTCCAGATATAAAAATATCATCTCTTGATATAAATTTAGCTTCAAATGATTTGGATTACGCATATTCTTATTTTTATCCTACCTTATCATTGGCTTTAAACTCTGAATATTCTAAAAGATTTGATGACGGATATAATTTGGTTTATGTCGGCGAGAGCTCACTTGCCGGTTCTACTACTTTTCAAAACTCGGCTTCACTTATTTTAAGATATGATATTTTAAAATTTGGAGCCGATTATTATAGAAAAGAGAGCGCAAAACAAAAAATTGAAACAATGAGTTTTAAAAAATGTGATGATGAATTAAATTTGGCGCTTGAAATTTTGGAAAATTATAAAAAAGTTTTGATTTTAAAAAACAGTTTAAATATAAATAGTCAAAAGATTGATATTTATGAAACTCTTTTGGATTATACAAAAAGATTAAATAAAATAGGTGAAAAATCAAAACTTGATGTCGCTGATATAAATATAAACTTATCTCAAATAAAAGATGAAATTTTAAGCGCAAAAACACAAACAGCTTACGCTTTAAATATGATTTCAATGCTTTCAAATTTAGATATAAACGATGCTTTTGATTTCAATGATTTTAATATTCAAAAAAATTATGAATTTTTGGATTTTAAAGATACTTTTATGGCGATGCAAATAGTTTCTAAGATAAAAGAAGATGAACTAAATATCAAATCTCTTGAAAGCTCTTTTTATCCTACGATATCTTTTTATGCAAAATATGATTTTTATGGAGACGACAAAGACAGATATTGGAAAAGTGTGCAAGATAGCAAAAAATACGGCTATAGAGTTGGAATTTCTTTTACTTGGGACATTTTTGACGGCGGCAGAAAAAATGCACAGCTTAATAGAGCAAGACTGGAGAACGAACAAAATAAATTAAAATTAAAAGCCGCGAATCTTAAATACGACAAAGAGATTATGGATATGCGAAATTTCAAAAATAACGAAGAAGAAACTTTGAAAAACTTGGAGCTTTTGAGTAAAGAAAGTAAAAGATTAAAAGATATGAGTTTATCATTAAATAAAAACGGACAAAGCGATAAAATTACAGTGCTAAATCAAACAATAAATGCACTAAATAAAGAACAAAGCCTAAAAGAAAATATCATAAATGCAGGATACAATCTAACCAAAGCTGATTTAATCGCAAAACAAAAAAGATGGTGCGAGTAAGAAATTATTTGAAGAAAGTTGTTTGATAAAAGTAGTTGACTTTTATCAAACAACATATTTAAATCGTATCTAATAAAATTTTTAGAGATAGCAATCATACATTATAGATTTGCATTATATCCATATTTTTATTTGTTTCGTTTTTGAAATTTAAATTTAGCGCATTATCGTTTGAATATGAGTTTAGTTCTTCAATGATTTTATTCGCAGTGTCTGCTGATACTCCAAAAGGTTCATTGCTGTTTGGATACTCTTTTCCAAAGCTTTGATAAATTTGCTCTGAAGTAATTGTGTAACCGTTTTTAAGTTCAAACTTTTCAATTATATTGCTTGGATTTGTAAAGAAATTTTTAACTGTTATAGTATCGTTTTCATGATTGTAAACATTTAAAGTTAAATCCGTTCCGTTTGTTGAAAAATTTAAACCATTTCCATCTTGCGTAAATTTTATAGTATCGTTTCCACCACTATCTATTACTGTTTTTTGACCTCCGCTAAATACATATCTGTTATCTTCATTGCCACCAACTAAATTATTTTCGTTTGGTTGAGGATCTGTAGTATTTGAAGAGTCATTTTTTGGATACTCTTTTCCAAAGCTTTGATAAATATCTTTTGCACTGAATTTATAACCGTTTTTAAGTTGTATTGTTTCTACAATTGAATTTTCATTTGCAAAAAAGTCTTTTATGGTTACAATATTATTGTTATTTTTATCTTGTATATTACCAAGGCTTAATGACAAATCAGTTCCGTTTGATGAAAAATTAAGATGATATCCATTAATCATAAATTTCAAAGTATCAATTCCACCACTATCAACTATAAGATCTTTTCCTCCATGATAATAATAAGTGTTGTTTTTGTCGCTTCCTTGTAAAATTTCATCGTTTTTAGTATCAATAATATTTGCATTTTTATCTTCTGTAAGAGTTGGCTTATCAAAGGCATTTACGATATTGTCTATATCGTTTTTAGTATAAGCAGGCTTTTGATCTCCTGGTTGGATCATATCAAGAGCATACTCATCATTTAAAAAGTAGTTTTTAACTCTTACTCCTTGATTTGCATCGTTGTCTATATTTATGATAAGGTCGTTTTCTTCTTTTGAAAAGCTTAATCTATCTCTTGTAATATCAAAAAATATCAAAGAATCACTTCCACCGCCTTCATTTTCTATAGTGTCAAACCCATCTCCATAAGAATAATAATATCTATCATCGCCGCTTCCGCCGTTTAGATAATCATTTCCATCTTCACCTCTAAGTTGATCGTTTCCGGCTCCTCCATATAGCTTATCGTTTCCTGTGTTTTTTTCTATTCCATTTCCACCACTTAAATAATCATCACCATCTTCACCGTAAATTTCATCATCTCCGTCAAATCCATATATAGTGTCATTTCCACTATCTGCTTTAATTATGTCATCATTTCCCATATATCCTGAAAGTTCGTCATTTGCGTCACTACCATAATAAACAGCATTGTGATCTATATACTTTTCATCCCAAATTGTTCCATCATCAAATTCAATTGAGTTTATTTTATAATATCTGTTTGATAAAAAGAAATGATTTTTAACTGTGATTTCGTCACCATTTGTTTTATTTTTGATAATCAAATCGTCGCCATTTCTTGATAGCAAGATATCGTCTTTATTCACTCCTTTTGTAAATTTTACGGTATCAAATGAATCTTGTCTTATCAAATATGGTTCGCTAAGTTCACGCTCTGTGATGATATCTTTGCCATCACCAAGATTAAAGATATATGTATCATCTCCATCTCCACCTTGAAGTTTATCATTTCCACTTCCACCGATTATAGTGTCATTAAATATACCGCCTATGATTTTGTCATCGCCTGCCGATGTGCTTATAAAATTGTCCGCGTCATCATAGCCTTTTATAGTGTCATCTTCATCAAAGCCAATCATTGAGGCTTTTTTTATGTCATTAAATGTCAGCGTTTCGCCGTTTGCAAATGTAAAATTTTCTATCGTGTTTTGGTTTGAAATGATATTACCATAAACAACGTTTTTTAAAGTTATCAAATCCGTTTGATCGTCTTTAAATTTAATTGTTATATCGTTTTCGCCGTTTCGTTTTACTATCAGATTTTCTTTTAAGAGGTTATTTTTAAATTCTATAGTATCGTTTCCGCCATTTTCATAAATTTCATCTTTCCCGTCGCCTTTACTGAATATATATTTTTCATTACTATAGCTTCCGTGCAATTCGTCATCGCCTTTTCCACCGATTATAGTATTAAATTCTTCGCTGGAATATACGTCGCTTGCTGTCACTATATCGTTTCCGTTTCCTGCGTCTATAAATCCTGTAGCATTTATATTATCATTCCCGTCTTCTGCATATATTGTTCCGCTTGCGTTGATTGTATCGTTTCCGCTTCCTGCGTAAATTGTTCCGTTTGCATTGATTGTATCATCGCCGATTCCTGCGTAAATTGTTCCGTTTGCATTGATTGTATCATCGCCGATTCCTGCATAAATCGTATTATTTCCGTTTAGATCTTTGATAGTATCGTTTCCGGCTCCTGCGTTTATCGTGTCATCGAGTTCTCCACCGTATATAGTTTCATCCGCGTCATTTCCAACGATATTGTTATTTTCATCGTCATAACCTCTCAAAGTTTCCGTGCTATTTGAACTGTTTATTAGTGAAAGTTTTTTAATATCATTGAAATTTAAAGTTGAGCCGTCTTGAAATTTGATTGTTTCGATTAAATTTTCATGTTTTGATGAATTGTTGCTAAATACATTTTTTAAAGTTATAGTGTCTTTGATATCATCTAAATTTATATCTTTATTTGAAATGTTTGGATTATCTTTTACATAAATTTTAAGATTATTTTCACCATCTCTTATAACTATAAGGCTATCTTTTGAAATTCCTTTTCCAAACTCTATAGTGTCGTTTCCGCTTTCTTCATAAATTTCATCTTTTCCGTCACCGAGATTAAAGATATAAATATCGTCTCCTTTTCCGCCTATAAGTTTATCGTTTCCTGTGCCACCTATTAAAGTATCGTTTCCGTCTTCGCCATATAAAGTATCGTCACCGTCGTTGCCTTTTATAGTATCGTTGGAATTTAAGCCGTATATAGTATCGTCACTCTCTTTGCCGATATAAGATAACTTATGAAATTCTTCATAACCAATCTTTTCGCCGTTAGCAAATAAAAAATTACTTACGATCGCTTTTTCGTTTTCTTTATTTATATTTCCATCATAATAGAAATTTTTTATAGTTATACTGTCGTTTTCATTAATCTTTACGACTAAATCATCCAGATTTTCACCTCTTGTAACTTTTATGTCGTCTTTTGAAATGCCGTCCTCAAATTTTATCGTGCTGTCGCTGCTTCGTCCGCTAATCTTATCATTACCGTCGCCTTTACTAAAAATATATGTGTTGTTTGCCTGATCGCCGTAAAACACATCATCGCCGCTGCCGCCGATCAATGTATTTTTGCCGGAATATGCGGTTATAGTATCGTTTCCGGCTCCTGCGTTTATCGTGTCATCGAGTTCTCCACCGTATATAGTTTCATCCGCGTCATTTCCAACGATATTGTTATTTTCATCGTCATAACCTCTCAAAGTTTCCGTGCTATTTGAACTGTTTATTAGTGAAAGTTTTTTAATATCATTGAAATTTAAAGTTGAGCCGTCTTGAAATTTGATTGTTTCGATTAAATTTTCATGTTTTGATGAATTGTTGCTAAATACATTTTTTAAAGTTATAGTGTCTTTGATATCATCTAAATTTATATCTTTATTTGAAATGTTTGGATTATCTTTTACATAAATTTTAAGATTATTTTCACCATCTCTTATAACTATAAGGCTATCTTTTGAAATTCCATCTCCAAACTCTATAATGTCATTTCCGCTACTTTCATAAATTTCATCTTTACCATCACCGAGATTAAATATATATGTATCATCTCCGTCTCCACCTTGTAAAGTGTCATTTCCTGTGCCACCTATTAAAGTATCATTTCCGTCTTCGCCATATAAAGTATCGTCACCGTCGTTGCCAAAAATTTTATCGTTTTTGTTTCCTGCAAATACGATGTCACTACCTTCTCCTGCGTCAAATGTAAAGTCTTCGTCATATCCTCTTATAACATCATCATATTTAGAACCTTGCAATACCAAATATTTCAAATCTTCGGATTTTAAAATTTCGCCGTTATCAAATTCAATTAAATCAATTTTTCTGTTTTCATCTATTGATTGATAACTATAAAAGAAATCCGTAATTTTAATTGAGTTTTTCTTGTCTTTTGAATAGATGAAAAGATCATTTGTAACATCACTATTTTTAACGCCTCTTGCAAATATCAAATCATATTTTGAAATGCCGTCTGTAAATTTTATTTTATCCGTGCCGTTTCTATCAAAGTTATTTATAGTATCGTTTCCCCACTCTTTGCCAAAGACATATGTATCATCTCCACTATCTCCTTGAAGAAAATCATCCCCACTTGCACCAATTAAGATATCATCTCCCTCGCCACCATAAATAGTATCATCGCCACTATAGCCTTTTAGAGTATCATCTCCTTCATTGCCGTAAATAGTGCCGTTTGCGATTATTTTATCATTACCATCATTGCCGTAAACTTCGCTTTTATTTTCTACGGATACTATCTCATCATCTCCATCAAGTGCGTATATAACTCCACCGTTTTTAAATGTAGCTTTATCGCTTTCATCGGTTTGAAATAATAAATTTTCAGATTTTGAAAATTTATTTATAATGTCGTTTTGAGAAAGTGTTTTATCACTAAATGCAAAATTTTCAATTCTATTATGTTTAGAGGTCCAGTTTTTGATAGTTACTACGGTATTTAAGTCTTCAAATTTTTTATTTTCTTCTGCTATGCCGATTAAAAGATTGCTGCCTGACATTTTATAAACGACTTCATTTGATGAAATTTCATCAAATTTAATTGTATCGTTTCCACCATCTACTTTATAAGAGTGAAGAGTAAAATTATCATATATAGATAGTTTTCCTGCATCTTTTTTTATTATATAAACATCATCTCCATCTTCAAGATTTGTATTATAATATATACCAACTTCGGAAGTATCGGAATCTGAGTTTATAGTTTTTATTTTGTTTGTTATATATCTATCATCTATATATGAGTTATCATCAAATTTAATAGTAAGATTATCCATATATTTCCATTTTTTTATGGTTATACTATCGTTTTTATTATCTTTATAGTTAATAATTAAGTCCGTTGTAGTAGCGTCATATGTAAAGATAAGATCTTCTTTTGTTCTGCCGTTTATAACTATGGTTTCTTTGCCGATATTATCTTCAATGATATCTTTACCGTGATTTAACTCAAATTTATATGTGTCATTTCCTTTGCCACCTTTTAAGGTGTCATCTCCAGCTCCACCTATTAAAACGTCATTTCCACCATTTGTGATAATAGTATCATTTCCATCTAGCGCATCTAATACATAATCATCATCGAAATATCCAATAAGTGTATCATTTTCATTGCTAGATGAATTTGCTACTGCCAAGTTTATAAATTCTCTATTTGTGATACTGCTTCCATCATCAAACACTATTTTGTCTATTTTGCTATTTATAGAAGCACCATTAAACATATCTTTTATGATTACAGAATTCTTATTTTGAAGTATCACTAAATCATTATTTAGTTTTTTAAATAAAAGATCATCTTTTGAAATGCCATCTGTAAATTTAATGACATTTTTATCATTATTTTCTTCTATGATAGTATCATTTCCAAAGTCTTTACCAAAGATATAGATGTCATTTCCAGCTTTTCCTATTAGGGTATCATCTCCTTTACCACCTATTAAAATATCATCTTTGATATTTGTTATTATCGTATCATTTCCATCAAGAGCGTTTATAGTGTAAGAGTGATCGTTATAACCTATAAGTTCATCCGATTCATCACTAGGCCTAATCATATAATCAAGTATTTCATTTGTAGTAATAAAATCAAAGCTTTCTTTACCGTTAATAATTTTTCTATTAAATATAATTTTTGATATGGAATTATTTAAAGTTCCATTTTCATTTACTATATTTTTTATAGTAATTGTGTTTTTAAGCTCTTTATCTGATATCACTAGGTCATTACCGTTTTTATCAAAGACTAAATCATTCACATTGATACCGTCAATAAATTCTATACTGTTTAAGCCTTGATTATCTACAATGGTATCTTTTCCCCAGTTTTTAGAAAAGACATATGTATCATTTCCATCTTCACCATATAACTCATCATTTCCAGTCCCACCGTTTAATATGTCATTACCAATTCCGCCAAATAACCTATCATCACCGCTATCTCCATTTATAATATCATCACCTTTTTTGCCGTGTATTTCGTCATTTCCATTTCCGGCGTTTAATATATCATTTTCATTAGTTAAATATAAATTATCTGCTTCATCACTTCCTTTTAAAGGTGATAAATTTAATATATCGTCTTTGCTTAACTTTGTTCCGTCTGCAAAAGTAATACTTTGTATAATTCCATCACCTAAGTCATTAATCAAACAAAAAGCGTTTTGCACAGTTATGCTGTCTTTTTCGCCATTTTCATTTGTGACATAGATTATTAAATTTGCAAGCTCTCTTTTAAATGAGAGATCTTCTTTTGTAATACCTTTTGTAAATACTATTTCATTATTTCCTTGAGTATCGTATATGATATCATTTCCAAAATTTTTATCAAACTCATATAAATCATCACCACCAGCTCCATAGAGTTTATCATCTCCACCTTTACCATTTATCACATCTGTTTGATTTGAGCCATATATCGTTTGGTTATTATCATTTCCAACTCTTCTATTATTTAGTAAAGTAGCTATGAAGAATTTAAACTCTTTTAGACTGTTAGGAAGTGTGTTTTTTACATAGTCATTTAGATGATTTGTTGCTACTGGTTTATAAGTAAGTGAAGTTTTTAAAGTTTGTATAAAATTTAAAGCTTTATCTATTTGATTGTTTGTTAGTAAAGTCTTTTAAATACTCATTAATATTACTAAAATCATATCTATACTCTTTACCGTCAAATTTCATATAATCTATATCTAAGTTTACTTCTTGGTATGTAGTTTGTAATTCAATATTTGCATAAACATAGTTTTTAAAATTATTAAATATCTCTTCTATAACTGGTTTTACATACCAATTTGCATTTTTATCTCTTCCTTTCCACATAAAAGGCTTTCCAGATAGTTTTTCATAAACTATCATATCTTTTTCTTTTACCTCTCCTCTCATTGAACTTTCATCTATACTTGATACTCCTGCCCATTCATAGATAATATCACTAATGTTTTCTTTTTTAGCTTTTTCATCCATTAAAAGATATAAATTAAGCATAGTAGCTAATTTAGGGTTATTAACCATAGTTTCTTGTAATGAACTTAAATTTCCAAAAGCCTTTACTTGTGGTAAGGATTTAATATAAAAAAGAGTATTTAGTTTATCATTATAAGTTTTTAATGTTTCATCACTATTTAAAATGTTTTGTAATGACCCATCATCATTTAAATCATTAGTATTTAGATTATTGTTTTCTTTGTATTCTTTGATTAATTCATCTTGTCTTTTATTTAAATTTATTAAAGTATCTTTTATCATCTCATCTATTGAGGTTTGTTTAGTTTTATCTAAATTTACTTTAAACCATACATCATTAGCTATTGTAGTTGTGCCATCTTCAAAAGTAACGGTTGAACTTTGTTTTATAGTATTTCCTTTTTCATCTGTATTTGTGTTTTTATAGTTTAGATCAATACTTACTATACCACTATCTTTTAGTTTTATAAGTTCACCTTTATCAGTTATGGCGTTTTGATTAGAATCTTTCCATAAAAGTAATTTATCATAAATTTCATCTTTACTGTCTATTACATTATCACCGTTTAAATCATAAGCTTTTAAAGCTTCGTAACCGTTTATTGAAGTATCTTTATTAGCTTCTTGTTCTCCGAATTTTGTATTTGAAATAGTATGATTTCCAAACAGTTCATTTCCATTATCTATAAGACCATTACTGTTTTTATCTAATGCTAAAAAAGCATCTCCTTTATCTATCCATGAAGAGGCTTCTTTAAAGTTATTGTTATCATGGTCAAAGTAGATTGTATTATTTAATTTAGTTGAAGTAATTCCATTTTTATTTAAATCTATTATGATAGGATCTACATCTTCCGGATCATCATCTCTGTCATCATCTATTATTGTGCCGTTGCCTGATTTTACTTCTTTTATTATAAGACCTTTTGAGGCAGATGCGGTTCCTGTCACTTCAAAATTTATATCTTCATTTTTTGTTGTATTGCCTTCCCATTTGTAAATATAACTTCCGCTTGTATCATAATCAGCTTTATTTATACCACTATCAATACCAGGATTGCCAAATAAAAATGATTTATCATTTATATTTACTATTACATATTCTTCATCTTTTAATTTTCTATTTAATGATATTTTAAATCTCATTGATTTTTTACCATTATCACCTTCAGATGATGAGTTATCGCTTATAGTTACAACTATCTCTTCTTCTTTTAAAAGTTCTATGCCCAAATAATCATATCCTTTGGTTTTATATAAATCTTTATTGAAATTATTAATAGTTATAGCCTCTTTACCTTGTTTTACAATTAAAGTATTACCATTTAAATGATATTGTATATCTCCATTTATATAACAACCTTTTTCTTTATCATATGTTCCACCGGTTAGTTTAGTATATTTAAAATACACCTCGCCTTCACCGTCTTTATCATCGGTAATAATATCTTTATCTTCTACATAATAAATATCTTTACCTCTTCCGCCAAAGATAGTATCAACCCCAGCTCCACCTATTATAATATCATTGTCATTATTTTTATTATCACTGTGCTTGTTATCTTTTGTATCACCATAAACTATATTTTTACTATTTTTAGATGTTTTACTTAAATTTATAACATCACTTCCACTACCTGCTTCTATATAGTTGTTTCCTTTTGAAGCTATTATAGTGTCATCTCCTGCTAGGGTGTAGATTTTATTTTCAGCATTAGAAGAGACACCATTGCTATTTATGGTTATAATATCTCTCTCATTGCTTCCAAAGTAGTATTGCTCTTTTATATCGCCACTACTTACTATACCGGTGTTATCAAACATAGGTTTGATTTTTATACCACTTATATTATCTTGGTAGTATTTATTATCTAAAGTACGTGATGAAGTAAGGGCTGCTTTAAACATCTTAGCTTTATCTTCTATATAGCCTTTTGTAAAATCATCTTTGTATCTTTCTAGTTCAGAGTAAGCGTTTGAATTTATATTTGAAACTATAAAAGGATTTAAATTCACTAGGGCATATAAAGCAGGTGTGCTTAAATTTGAGCCTGAAAAGATTGAAGTTGTGTCAGTGTCTTTGGCTATAACTTCTAAGTGCAAAGAGTTATTTGCAATTTTATCATTTGCACCATTTTTATTTAATATACCAAGTTTTTTGAATTCATCTCGGACTTTTTTATAACCACTACCGTGAATAATAGCTGTTGAAAGATACATATTTGTTATATCTTCATATCTGCAAGAGTTGTCGAATTTTTGGACTATGTCGTTGTATTCGGCAATGGCGGTGTTGAGAGTTCCCATATAATGCCCTTCTCCAAAACCAACATTTTCGCCCAAAATAGGTATAAAATGCCCCAAATGATTACTACTTAATTCTGTGGCTAAATTTGAAAGAATATCCCCATTTAACAAACCCTCATCTTGGTAAGATATGTTATAAATATGTTCGTAAGCCCATTGTGCGTTTGCTTTGGTAAGTCCTACTGCACTCATAACTTTTTCTGCCAAAGAAGTTAATAAGCCATATAAGAAATTGCTTGTTATTCCGTCAAATGGACTTTCTGGTAAAGAAAGTAATCTATCTGTTCCGTAAGGATTAAAAGCATAGCCTTTTATGCCGTAAGTCGCTCCGACTTGTTGAGTAAGAATTCCACCAAGGCTATGACCAGTTAGGGTTAAATTATCTATGGTTACGCCATAATCTTTTATAGCTTTTTCTAAAAATTCTTTTGCATCGTTATATTGTTCGTTTATATTTGCCAAACCAATACCTGCATTATTAAGCCAGTCTAATGTGCTATCTCGTTCTGTTCCACGAAACGCCATTACAAATTTTCCACTTTCATCTTGCAATAATAATGCTTGGAAATCATTTGCAGTATCTGCAAAATTAACAACTTTATAAGTTTTATTGTTAGCAGTAATTCCTGCACCTATTTGAAAGTTTCCAACATTGTAAGCTTCTTTTGAAAGCAAGCCCATTGTTGTGATTGTGTTTTCTAATGTATTCATTAGATTTCTCCTTTATTAAAAATTTTTGTATTTTTATCTGAGATAGATACGATAGTTAAATAAACTTGAAAAATCAAAACCCCATTTATCCATATCAAAGACTTTTTCTATCTCTTGTATTTTGCCACATACTTTATTCGTAAATTGGTAATCATCGGCAAAATGTGGCATTAATATTTCTGGGAAAATAAAAGTCGCTTCTCTATTTCTAATATACATTTTCCAAAAAGCTATCTCTTTTTCTGTTTTATTTTCTACAATAGATACATTTACGATATGATAAAAAGCATTTTCAAATAAACTATCAGAGATTTTTTCACTTTTATTTATTATTATAGAATAGTTGTAATTTTTGATAATATCTCTATCTTTTTCCACTACATTGCGTTTTGTTATTTTAAATTTGGTTTCTTCAATAGCCTTTTCATTTTTCCTATAAAAATCGAATTGAGCTGATTCATCGGTATGCAAATTTTGATATTGCGAAATTAAATTTATATATTGTTTATAATCTGATGAATTCGTGTCAAATTCTTTTTGTATGATTTCGCCGTAACAATTAACAGCCATTTTCTCAACATGAATTCCGTCCAACATAGCTTCATCAAATTCCCCGCATAATCGGAGATTATAAATTATTTCATCTTTATCGCTACTATTGATTTCGACATATACACTTTTTGGATATTCTACAATTTTATCAATCTTAGATTTAGGCTCTATTTGGCAATATTTATTTGCGATAATCCTAGTCGGAACGACATCATAAAACGGCACTAAAACACATAAGGCAACAGATATAGCCAATGCTTTATTGCTTTTTGAAATCATATACACGATGACACATATTATACTACTTACAAATGCATAAGCGGCAAAGACAAAAGATATAATTATTCCCATAATTTTCCTTTCAGGTCGTATCGTTTATACACGATACGAAATTATCTAAATTCACAAATTTAAACTCAAATTTGATAGTTTGAATTTAAATTTACGAATTCAAGCAACCAGTAAATTTAAATTTGCAAATTTCTCATCATTTATATCTATTATTCCGTCATTGTTGCTATCAAATTCGCTTAATGCTTCAAAGCCATTTTTTGCGTTTGGATTAGTGTAGGCATAGGCGTTATTTGAGATGCTCTTGTTTCCAAATAGCTCGCTACCATTATCGATTGCGCCGTTGTTGTTTTTATCAATGGTGATAAAGGCGTCATTGTTATCTATCCAGCTTGTAGCCTCTTTAAAGCCGTTATTATCAAGGTCAAAATTTATCTTATAGTCTAAATTTGTGCCTTTTATGCCATCATTATTAAGGTCTATTGCAAGTGGATCGTAAGTTTCTGGCTTATCATCGTTTGGATCTTTGTCGTCGTCTTTGATAGTGACATATCCCGGTTTTATATCTCTTATAGTTAAATTATCTGATTTAGCAAAGATATTTACGCCACCTACGCAGTATTTTCTATCTTCTTCTTTTGTTTTATTTCCATACCAGCTAAAATCGAGTGTTTTATTATCACTTAATAAGCTTTTAAAAAGACTGGTATCATAATCTTGTGGTAATGTTCCAAATAAAACTAACTCTGTGGATTGTTTTTCATAATTGTATTTTTGTATGATGATAAATTCGTCTTCTTTTAATTCTCTACTTAGTTTTATACCTATACTAGTGTTATATGGTGCTTTTCCGTCTTTATTTGGTTCGCTTTCGTCTCCTTCTGTTACTGTTGCATTTGATATGATTATATCTATCTCATCTGCTTCTATTAGATCTATACCAAGAGATTTATCTTTTTTGGAGTAGTTGTTGATGGTTATGCTTTCATTTTTGGCTGTGTCTGTTACTATAAGAGTGTTTCCGTTTAGATGATATTCGTAAATTCCACCAACATAACAACCTTTATCTTTATCGTATGTTCCGCCTGTAAGTGGAGAATTTGAATTGAAATATACAGAGCCTTGACCTTTATCATCATCTTCTATGGTATCGCCGTCTCCTGCTTTGTAGGTATTATAGCCTGAGCCACCATACATAGTATCTTTACCGGCTGAGCCTATGATTGTATCATTGCCACTATCTTTGTCATCTTTGCTATCTTTTAAATCTGCATAGATTGTATTTGTTGAGTTTGTATCTTTTATACCGCTTAAATCTATATAATCACTTCCGCTTCCTGCTTCTATATAGTTTGAGCCACTAGTTAGAGTTATGGTGTCATCTCCTGCTAGGGTGTAAATTCTATTGGCTTTTCCTACCGAAGCAGTTACTATATCATTTTTGTTTGTGCCAAATGTGTAAGCTGTGTCAGTGAGATTGTATTCATCTGTGCTATCAGGGTCTGTAACAGAAGTATAATATGAAATTTTCTTGCCTGTTTCATAGTCATCATAGTATGAAGCAACCTTTGGTGTATCCATAAGAGCCTTAAACATTTTTGCTTTATCGCTTACATAGTTCTCACTATATTCATCTCTATATTTCTCTATTTCAGAGTAAGCATTTGAATTTATATTTGAAACTATAAAAGGATTTAAATTCACTAGGGCATATAAAGCAGGTGTGCTTAAATTTGAGCCTGAGAAGATGGAAGTTGCGTCAGTGTCTTTGGTTATAACTTCTAAGTGCAAAGAGTTATTTGCAATTTTATCATTTGCACCATAAACGCCTAATTTTGTAAATTCTTCCTTGACTTTTTCATAGCCATTTCCGTGAATAATAGCTGTTGAAAGATACATATTTGTTATATCTTCATATCTGCAAGAGTTGTCGAATTTTTTGACTATGTTGTTGTATTGGGAAATAGCTTTGTTGAGAGTTTCCATATAATGCCCTTCTCCAAAACCAACATTTTTGCCCAAAATAGGTATAAAATGCCCTAAATGATTACTACTTAATTCTGTAAGTAAATTTGACAGAATATCTCCATTTAACGCACCCTCATCTTGATAAGATATGTTATAAATATGCTCATAAGCCCATTGTGCGTTTGCTTTGGTAAGTCCTACTGCACTCATAACTTTTTCTAACAAAATGTTACTTGCTATTCCAGTTGATAGACTTGATGGTAAAGAAAGTAATCTATCTGTTCCGTAAGGATTAAAAGCATAGCCTTTTATGCCGTAAGTCGCTCCGACTTGTTGAGTAAGAATTCCACCAAGGCTATATGACCAGTTAGGGTTAAATTATCTATGGTTACACCGTGTTCCGTCATAGCTTTTTCCAAAAATTCTTTTGCATCATTATATTGTTTGTTTATATTTGCCAAACCAATACCTGCATTATTCAGCCAGTCTAGTATATTAGTAGTTCCACGAAAAGCCATAACAAATTTTCCACTTTCATCTTGCAATAATAATGCCTGAAAATCACTCGCAGTGCTAACATAGTCGACAATTTTATATTCCTTACTTAATGTCCTTTTTGCACCATTTTTTTTATTTACAAATTCATTGATTTTTGAACCAATATTATCTTGCAAATTTAAATAAGCCATTTCAGCTAACAGCCCGAATTCCGTAATGTTTTGTTCTAATGTATTCATTAGATTTCTCCTTATTAAAAAATTTTATTTTCTATCATATAAATTGGTTATACTATAAAACATTGTATGGCGTAACGCATAATTTTCATATAGTGGGGTCAAAGCATCGTCACCATAAACCAAATCTGGTAACAACCAATAACCACCACGCCTATAAATATATTGGTTATAACCAACCAATTTAGAAGTTTTATTATCTATAATTTCTATCTTTACAATCTTTATAAATTTAGAAGCAAATTTGCCAAGTTTTATTTCTCCCTTTTTTATCGTATAATCGAAATTTGATATATCATTGCTTATTTTAAATTTTATGAGAGATTTGCCGATATTTTCAAACTCATTTTGTGCCATCCAGCTTGAATTTCGCTCCTTATTTAAAATCTCCAATGCTTCCTTGTGCATATCACTACCGATATTTTCTTTATTTGCTACTATTAAGTCAAATTTGTATCTTGCGTCTTTGTCTCTTTTGTTTGCTTCATCATATTTCTTTGCTTTTGTTTGTAAAAGTTCAAATTTATCAGAATTCGTATCGAAATAATAGATATAAATTTGCCCGTCATCGCCCTTTAAGGCAAGCCTATTAATCTTTATATTATCTATAATCCACCAATCAAGTAAAAATTCCTCAGAATAATTTTTCATTTCTTTTTGAGTATAAGGCAATATATTATTTTCTACATATAAACTAAACGGCTTTTCAAATTTCTCACTTAAAAAAGGCTTTGGCAAATTGTCTTTATAATATGCCCCCAAAATATTTGTAATAATAATGTCATAAGTCGGTATCAAACCAAGCACGATAAACGAAAATATCATAAAGGTTGTTTGGGTTTTAGCAAACTTTTCTGGAATTTTACCGTGTATAAATCTAGCCAAAGCAAACCATATCGCCATAGCTATCAGCACAGGCGAAATTAAAATAATATAAAATAAAACCATAAATTTTTCCTTTCAGGTCGTATCGGTTATCCACGATACGAATTTATCTAAATTCACAAATTTAAACTCAAATTTGATAGTTTGAATTTAAATTTACGAATTCAACAAAATTCCTAGCTTCTTTATATTGGCTCGTATTTTCTCCATACCAACTAAAAGGGTCAATGCTTAAATCATCTGTTCCCCTAAATGCTATTATATACTCGCCATTTTCATTTTTTAAACAATAAGCTTGAAGCCCATTTTCTGTATTTATATAATCAAGCACTTTATATTTATTATTTAAAGTTCTATTTATACCATTTTTATTTACAAATTTATTGATTGTCCCTAAACCAATATTGTCTTGCAAATTTAAATAAGCCATTTCAGCTAACAGCCCAAATTCCGTAATGTTTTGTTCTAATGTATTCATTAGATTTCTCCTTATTAAAAAAATTTTATTTTAAATAATTATTGATAAATATCAATAGACAAACCTTTGCTCCATTTATCCATATCAAAGACTTTTTCTATCTCTTGTATTTTGCCACATACTTTTCTTGTAAATTGGTAATCATCGGCAAAATGTGGCATTAATATTTCAGGGAAAATAAAAGTCGCTTCTCTATTTCTAATATACATTTTCCAAAATGCTATCTCTTTTTCTGTTTTATTTTCTACAATAGATACATTTACGATATGATAAAAATAATTTTCAAATGCACTATCAGAGATTTTTTCACTTTTATTTATTATTATAGAATAGTTGTAATTTTTGATAATATCTCTATCTTTTTCCACTTCATTGCGTTTTGTTATTTTAAATTTGGCTTCTTCGATAGCCTTTTCATTTTCTCTATAAAAGTCAAATTGAGCTGATTCATCGGTATGCAAATTTTGATATTGTGAAATTAAATTTATATATTGCGTGTAATGGGTCGAATTTTTATCAAAATATACTTCTTCTACTTTTCCATTGTCGCATTTATATTTATCCGTTATTTTGCTATTACACTCGATTGCTATTTTTTCAATATGAATTCCGTCCAATAAAGCCTCTATTAAATGTAAGCTAGTATCTATATCATCAACTTCGGCGTTGTCAATTTTGACATATACACTTTTTGGATATTCTACAATTTTATCAATTTTTGATTTAGGCTCTATTTGGCAATATTTATTTGCGATAATCCTAGTCGGAACAACATCGTAAAACGGCACTAAAACACACAAGGCAACAGATATAGCCACTGCTTTATTGCTTTTTGAAACTGCACCCACAATAACGCATATTATAACGCTTACTACTTCATAAGCGGCAAATATAAAAGATACAACTATTTCCATAATTTTCCTTTCAGGTCGTATCGTTTATACACGATACGAATTTATCTAAATTCACAAATTTAAACTCAAATTTGATAGTTTGAATTTAAATTTACGAATTCAAGCAACCAGTAAATTTAAATTTGCAAATTTCTCATCATTTATATCTATTATTCCGTCATTGTTGCTATCAAATTCGCTTAATGCTTCAAAGCCATTTTTTGAATTTGGATTGGTATAAATTCGAGCCGTGTTGGATTTTGTTTTATTGCCAAATAGCTCTGAACCATTATCGATTATTCCGTTGTTATTTCTATCTATTGCTAGAAGTGCATCATTTTCGCTTATCCAAGAAGTAGCTTCTTTAAATCCGTTGCTATCAAGGTCAAAATTTATCTTATAGTCTAAATTTGTGCCTTTTATGCCATCATTATTAAGGTCTATTGCACTAGGTAGAAAAAATAAAGAGATTATACCAATAAAAATTAAGATAAATAAATATAAATTCTCTATAAAAATTTGAATAAAAATCAAAGAAAAGCAAAACAAAACTATAAAAAAAGGTATATTTTGCTTAAAGTTTCCTAAATTATCGTTGTAAAATCCATAGAACATTTGTACCGTTTTTTTAATTTTAAGTTTGCTTGATATTTTTATCTCTTTTTGAAATGATTCTTTATAACATACTATTTTATCATTTTTAAATTCTATTATTTTGCCTTTATTTGGGTCGGTTGCAAGTCTACTAGCAAGAATAATGGCAGCAAAAAAATTAAATATTTTTCTATCCGTAGGAATATCAACAATAAATAAACTAATAAAAACTAATACTAAAAAACAAAACCCACGAAAACTAGAAACATCTGGATTATGATTTTTTATAAAAAGCGGTTCTTTATCATAATCTCTTTTATTTGAATTTGTCTTGCTATTTGAAATCTGAGCACTATTTTGGTCTTTTAAAACTGATGAGTTATTTAAATTATCTAAATTTTTATTAGAATCATTACCTAAATTTATATTATTTCTAGGTCTATTATTTCTTAAATATTCTCTAAGTTTTTCTCTTTTATCATCACTCAAATTTTGGTCCTTTATCGTTTTAATAAAGCGGTGTATTTTACTATTTTAGAACTTAAAATATTTATTTAAATCTTATATTAATATAAATTAACCATAGTAGCTAATTTAGGGTTATTAACCATAGCTTCTTGTAATGAGCTTAAATTTCCAAAAGCTTTTATTTATGGTAAATATTTAATATAAAAAGAGTGTTTAGTTTATCATTATAAGAGTTTAAAGATGATTTTAAATTTTGATTTTATATATTTTTATACCTTATCGAGCTTCTCTTTAGTAACACTTATTCTACTAATAATTTATTCTTTATTAAGTTGCGGTAATAAATATATAATTTTATTTTCTATATCAATACCTAATTTTTCTAAAAAATACATTCTTATTTCATATCTATCTTTTTTTGAAATTAAAGGAATTATCTTTTTATAATTTTTGGTTTTTATGTATAAGACACCAAAAGATAAAATATAATTTAAGCCTCCGTTCATAAAAACCATCAAAATAAAAGGAAAATATATATAAATAGGTATCTTTGCCACCATATAAAAAATTTCATAATTTTTAAACAAAAAAGACATAACAAGAATTAAAACCAATAATATGCATAATTTATGCCATAAATTTGTATTTATAAGATTATTTCTACTTAGAAAATTATCATATTTTATTGTATAAACATCTAAACCTTTGGAATTATAGTTATTATTATATGTGATATATGAATTATTTATTATTATTAAATCTTTTTTTACAATAAGTTTTACAGCAAAAGCAAAAATAATCATTGATATAATTCTTGGTAAAAAACCCTCACTTGTATATACATAATATAAAGTTGTAGAAGAATAATTTGGTTGAAGAATTCCCAAATCATACATTTTTTTATCTAAAAAAAACATAGCTATTGCAACTAAAATAGCATAGAAATAAATTCCAGTAGCGCCAAGACTTTTTATAATAATTGGCTCTTTATCGTAATCTCTTTTATTCGAATTTATTTTATTATCTGAAATTTGAGAATTGTCCAAATCTGAGTTATTATTTAAATTCAAATTATCTGAGTTTAAATCTTTTTCCAAATTTTTATTAGAATTTTCTTTATCATCATAGCTATTACCTAAATTTACACTATTTTTAGGTCGATTATTTCTTAAATACTCTCTAAGTTTTTCTCTTTTATCATCACTCAAATTTTAGCCTTTTGTTGTTATCTTGATGAAACTTCTTAAAAATAGTGTCTTTAAGCAACATTTTGATAAAGTCTTTTGACTCCATTTAAAACTCCTTATAGCTAATCTGTATAAATTTAACTTTCTTTTTTACTTCAATATTTTGAAATTTAAAATATTTTATAATCTCATAATATTCTTTTTTGCTGTTTATTGTGATATTCATAAAACTTCCATCATTAAAAAGTATTAAAAAATTTTTATTTAATATAAAAAATGCTTTTTGAAAAACCACTCTATATGGCAATATAAAAATCAAATATGATATAGTTGTATAAGTTACTATAAATAGATAAAATGATAACTCTAAAATATCTGTTTTAAAAAAGAGTTGAAACAGTGTTTTACTTTGATATACATTTTTACCAAAAGTATGATTTCCGCCTATAAATAGACGGCAAACGCTATTTATATTATTTATATTTTGGGTTTTGTTTTGCTCATAAGCTATATAAGATAAAGTATCTTTTGTAAAGATAAATTTTTGTTTGTTATCTTTAAAATATTTAAAAGTATTTCTTATCAATAAATATGCAGATATGGATATAGCGACAACTCCAATAATCACTTGCGCCTTTCCTTGATAAATTCCATCTCTACTCCAAGCATCTATACCACATATCATCACTATAATAAACCAAAGGGATAAATATATAAAAAGCTGATAGAAATTTCCATAGTCTTTTATGATAATCGATTCTTCATCGTAGTCTCGTTTATTTGTGAAATTTGATGAGTTGCTGTTCTTGTTAGAATTTGAATTTTTGTCTGAATTATTAGAATTTTGGTTTATGTTATTTTGTAAATTTAATTGATTGTTTAAATTATCTTTTGAATTCTCTTTGGAATTTTGTTTTTGTCTGCGAAACTCATCTAACTCTTCTTTTATTTTTTTATATTTTTCATCATCATCCTGCATTTTTCACCTTTAAAATTTCTAAAAATAAATTTTAAAATTATAATGTTAAATTTATAAATTTGTATTTTATCGAATTAATTTCGGTGTAATTTCAATCGCGCCCAAAATTTTTAAAGCCATTTCAAAATTTCCAAAAAATATTGCACTAGTATAAATATTGCAAAAAATATTAGCGTTAATTTAACTAGTTTTTTGAAAAGTTCATCGCTTACTCTATCTTTGAATTTATTTGTGATAAAAAGCGCCGCGAAACAGACGGCGACGGAAATTGCGCCGAATAAAATCTCTTTACTACCAAACTCACCAAAAGCTGCGAATGTAGATATTTGTGAGATCTTGTTTGTTAAAAAGCACAGATTCATAACCGCAATCGCCATACCTTTTGAAAGATTGAGTTCAAGTATCAAAATAGCCAAAACTATAACCATTGCGTTGATTAATCCGCCGATTATGCCGCTAATCAGTCCAAAAACAAAAAGCGAAAACTGAAAATGTCTTTGTACAAAATCTCCAAAATTTATGTAAAATTTATCTTTATTTAGATAGATCAGCACCGAAACAGATAATAGAAGTTTATAAATGCCGCTTGGAAATGCTATTAAAATGTGACTTCCTATGTAGCTGCCAAATGCGGAAAAAATAAATAAAACGGCATATTTTTTAAAAATTTCGATGATTTCTTTAAATTTTACAAAAGTATAAATACTAGCGACATTCATAAAAAATGTCGGTATTAAAGTTAGTATTATCGCTGTTTTAGGCGGTAAAATCGTAAAAAGAACGGAAGTGGATATGAGTGGAAATCCAAAACCGGCAAGCGTATGGAAAATCGCTGAAATGAAAAAAACCGCAAGAATGATAAAATTTAACAATTTTTTCCTTTATAAATAAAAATTTTGAAATTTTATCATTATTGTTAAAAATTATCGGCAAAGTTAAAAGTTGCCGATAATAAATTTATTCGCCTAGCGGGTTTGGACCGTATTCGTTGCTGCCCGGAGTAGATTTCAGCACTGCAAAAAATAAAATAATCAAAGTACCGATTATAGGTATTAAAAGCAGCAATATCCACCAGCCGCTTTTATCTATATCGTGTAATCTTCTAACGCCTACACTAAGGCTTGGCAAAAAAAGCGCCAATGCTACCAATGCAGTTAAAATATCGGAACCTATTATACCGATAACAATGTTGATTAAAAATACCAATAGCGCGAAATACCAGTATTCGGACCTGCAAGCCCTGCCGCTAAAACCTATGTATTGTGAAAAACATGAAGTGATTGCTTCACCAAAACCCATAATATCTCCTTTTATAAAAAGTAATTTCGTATTTTAAAATAGTATCTATAAAAATAACTTTAATTTGTTTTTATAGCGTTTGATTTTTTGAAAGTGAAATTTAAATATATAAAAAATCACGAAATTTCAGAATTTTGACATTTCCAAAATTACGGCGGATATAGCAAATCCACCGTCGTGAGTTATACTTACATCCGCATTTTTGATATTAAATTTTTTAATTATGCATGGCGCAATTTCTAAAAAAGGTGCGCCGCGATCATTTTTTAAAATTTCAACATCCAAAAAACCGAAATCAGCTGAAATTCCAACGCCAAGAGCTTTTGCAAATGCCTCTTTTGCAGCGTAAATTCCGGCTAAACGTTCTAATTTAAGATTGTAATTTAAATTTAAAACTGAATTTTGTTCGTTTCCGCTTAAAATTTTATCTAAAAATTTATCACCGAATTTCGTGTAAATTTTTGAAATTCGGCTTATACTGACGATGTCGATTCCTATCAACTACAAACTTTCTTTGATTTGTATATCGATGATTTTATCGCCTGCTTTTATAGCATCCAAAACATTTAATCCTTCATCATTTATTACTTGTCCGAAAACCGTATGAACGCCGTTTAGATGAGGTTGTGCGCTGTGACAAACGAAAAATTGCGATCCGCCGGTGTCACGTCCTGCGTGAGCCATAGAAAGTGTACCTCTTACGTGTTTATGTTTTTGATTGTCGCATTCGCATTTTATGCGCCAGCCTGGACCTCCTATACCGGTTCCGTAGGGACATCCGCCTTGAATTACGAAATTAGGTATTACGCGGTGAAACGTTAAACCTTTATAAAAACCGCTTCTTGCTAAAGTGGCGAAATTTAGGACATTTTGCGGTGCTTCATAAGGAAAAAGTTCGCATATCATATCGCCTTTTTCTGTTTTTATGATGGCGAATTTTATCTTTGCCATTTCGTCTTTGTTTATCTCGTAAATTTTAAGTTTTTCCATAATTTTTTCCTATTTTATATTTGTGTAAACCGCTTGCACATCATCGTCATCTTCAAGTTTTTCGATGAGTTCTTCTATCTCTTTCAAATCCTCATCTGCGAATTCAACGAAATTATTTGCCACAAATTGCAAATTTCCGCTTTTGATTGTAAGACCAAGTTTTTCTATACCTTCGTTCAGCGTTCCGAAACTCTCATAATCGCCATAAATTGTAAGAGTTTTTTCGATTTCGCCTTTATCGTTTTCAAACTCATTTTCTTCCATTTCGGTTAGCCCATAATCAATAAGATCAAGTTCTACGGCTTCAAGATCGCGTTTCGGGTATTCCACTTCAAAAACGCTTTTTCTTGAAAACATAAATGTCAGACTCCCATTCGGTAAAAATTCGCCGTTTCCTTTGTTTAAGATGGATTTTATATTTGCAACCGTTCTTGTCGAATTATCGCTTGCGCATTCGATGATTAAAAGTGCGCCGTGCGGTGCTTTGCCGTCATAATGAATAATTTTTATATCAGCTGCATCTTTTCCGCTTGCACGTTTTATGGCGGCGTCAATGTTATCTTTCGGCATATTTTGCGCTTTTGCAGTTGCTATTGCGGTGCGAAGTTTCGGATTCATATCGGGGTCAGGTCCGCCTTCTTTGGCTGCCATTGTTATAGATTTTCCAAGTTTTGGAAAAAGTTTGCTCATTTTACCCCAACGAGCTTCTTTTGAAGCTCTTCTGTATTCAAACGCTCTTCCCATAAAGTTTCCTTAAATTTTTAAAATTAAAATTTTCATTATAGCAGAAAGCAGTTGAAAATTATTTAAAATTTTGTATTATAATTTATAAAAAACTCAAGAGGTTAAAATGAAATTTAAAGTAGAAAATATGCATTGTCAAAAATGCGCAAATACAATCAAAAATGCGTTAAGTGATGAGTTCGGTGAGATAAAAACCGATTTGGAAAATAAAATCGTAAGCGTTAAAATCAAAGAAGACGACGTTCAAAAATTTCAAAATGAAATGAGCGATTTAGGTTTTGAAGCAATCAAAACAGATGAGTAAAAAAATCACGCTGAATATCGCAGGAATGAGCTGTGTAAATTGCTCCAACGCGGTAGAAAAAATCTCAAAAAAAATTCCCGGCATAAAAGAGGCGAAGGTAAGTTATACAAATGCAAGCGGTGAGTTTGTCGTAGAAAATGATGAAGCGATTAATATTTTAAAAGCGAAAATCAAAAAAATCGGTTATGAAGTTGTGGCTGATTATGATGAACTGATAGAGCGCAAAAAAGCCTATATTAAAGAGCTTTTCATTAAATTTTGCATGGCTTTTGCAATATCTCTGATTATTATGTGGGCTGAAATGAGCGCTTTGAATTTCGCGCTGAAAGCTGTTATCGGAGCCGGTTTCGGTGCGATTTGTTTATTTTATTGCGGCGGATATTTTTTTAAACACGGAATTTTAAGTTTGAGAGCTAAAAATTTCGATATGAACGTGCTTGTTATGTCCGGTTCATCCGTTGCGTATATTTACTCGCTTTTTGTGGCGCTTTTCGCGCGCTTTTTACCGCAAAATTTCGCCTATTTTTATTTTAGCGGCGCAAGTATGATAATCTGTTTTATTCTGCTTGGAAAATTTTTGGAAGAAAACTCTAAATTCAGGGCGAACGACTATATAAAAAAATTGATTGATTTAAGTCCTAAAAAAGCACTTATAGTAGGCGAAGATGGCGTAATAAATGAGATAAATGCCGATAACCTTAAAACAGGCGATAAAATTTTAATAAAAACGGGTGCTAAAATTCCTGCAGACGCGGTTATAATAGAAGGTGAAGCTGAAATTGACACTTCTATGATAACAGGCGAGAGTTTGCCTAAATTTTGTACCGTAAAAGATGAAATAAATGCGGGGTGTATCAATACAGACGGCGTGATTTACGCAAAAGTTACAAAAAATAAAAACAGCAGTCTGCTTGCTCAAATTTTGGATCTTTTAAGCGAAGCCGGAGCAAAGAAAATGCCTATTTCAAGGCTTGCAGATAAGATTGCAAATATTTTTGTTCCAAGCGTTATTTTTATTTCCGTTTTGACTTTTGTTGTTTGGGCGTTTGTAGGAAATGCCTTTAACGGCGTAATGTGCGCGATTTGCGTTTTGATAATATCTTGTCCTTGTGCTTTAGGCCTTGCCACACCGGTTGCGATAGTTTGCGCCATTTCAAATGCCGCCAAAAACGGTATTTTGGTGCGAAATCCTGAAATTTTGGAAATTTTAAAAGATGCCAGAACAATTGTTTTTGATAAAACAGGAACGCTTAGTAAAGGCGAAATAGCTGTATCATCAAGCGATTTAAAAGACGATGATCTACGTATTTTGGCAATGGCTGAAATTTTGAGCGAGCATAAAATTTCAAAGGCGATTGTGAAATTTGCGGAGGATAAATTCGGCGAAATTTCAAAATTTGACGGAACATTTGAAAATAAAACAGGAAAAGGAATTATCGCTTCAAATACCGATATAAGTTTGATAGCGGGCAATTTTAATTTTTTAAGAGAAAACGGCGTAAATTTTGAAATTCCGAAAAATGCGATTAGTGCTTTAAATAACGGCTTTGGCGTTATATTTGTAGCGATAAACGGCGAATATGAAGGTTTTGTAAGTTTAGCGGATGAAGTTAGAGACGAAGCGAAAAGCGTTGTTGAAGAGCTTAAAAATTTAGGAATTAAAACCGTAATGCTGACCGGAGATGACGCAAAAACGGCAAATTTCGTGGGTAAAAAACTTGGCATTGATGAGATAAAAGCCGGTGTCTTGCCAAATGAAAAATACGATTTCGTGCAAAATTTAAAAAGCTGCGGCAAAGTGATTTTTATAGGGGACGGAATAAATGATGCGCCTGCTTTAAAAGCGGCTGATATCGGTATCGCGATGAACTCAGGAAACGAAATTGCAAAAGGTGCTGGAGATCTTATTTTCGTAAAAAATAATCTTAAAAATGTGCTTTATCTGCTACGACTTTCCGTAAAAACGATGAATACAATCAAACAAAATCTATTTTGGGCATTTTTTTACAATCTTATCTGCATTCCTACAGCAGCCGGCGCCTTCGCATGGGCAGGAATTTTGCTAAAACCGATATACGGGGCGATTGCAATGTGTTTCAGCTCGGTTTGCGTAGTGTTAAACTCGCTTCGTTTAAAATTTATGAAAAATTAATTTTCGGCGCATTTTACGAAGTTTTATTTACAGTTTAGATAAAAATTTATCTGGTTAAAGTGCGATAATCTGCAAAATAAAATTTAAAAAAAGCGGTTTAAAAAAATGAAGTTCTGAATTTTAAGTATTGCGCAAAAATAAAATGGAAATTTCAAAAACAATTAAAAACAATGCAGCATAAATCGTTAAAGATTGGCGATGATACTGAAATTTGATGTATTTGTAAGTTTAAAATACAACTGATGACTTTTAAAATCAAATTTCAATTAGCCGTATAAAAAATAAGCGCGGTCAAATTTCGTTTGAATTTTGTAAATAAGGTAAAAATGAGTTAAAAAAGCTTTTTTAATGTGTAAAAATCGCAGCCGCTTTGGCAAATAAATTTTTAAGCACATTTTTTAAACAAATTTTGATAGGTTGAAATTTAAATGCGCTGATGAATTGAAAATTTAATAAAATTCGGTAGCTGAAATTTTAAAAAATTTCGCTGAAAAACCGCGCCGCAGTTTTTAAAATAATAGATTAAATGCTTCAAAAACAAAATGCGTTAAAATTTAAGTTTAGCTTTTTCAAGTTTTAAAAGTCTATTTTTGCGCCAAAGTCCGCCGCTATATCCGCCGATTCCGTTACTTGCCACCACTCTGTGGCAAGGAATTATTATCGGAATTTTATTTTTTGCGTTCGCATTTCCTACCGCTCTGTAAGCTTTCGGTCTATTTATTTTTGTTGCCAGTTGTTTATATGTCAAAACCTCGCCATAAGGTATTTTTAGAAGCGCTTCATATACACTTTTTTCAAAATCGCTTCCTTCTATTTTAAATTTCACGCTGAACTTTGAAATTTCGCCGCGAAAATAAGCCGAAATTTCATCCGCGCAGTGCGTTAAAATTTCGCTGTGTTTATTGTTTGAAATCTCCATTTGTTCGCAATTATCACAAAAACTGATTTCTATGATTTCATCGCCGTTTGCGACGATTTTTAAATTTCCGATCGGTGAAGCTATAAGTATTTTTTCCATAATTTAAAGTTTCCTTATAAAATCATACAAATTTTTATGTTTAAACCAATATTCTAAAATTTTGAGATAAAATTATATAAAATTTTTTATTAAAAAGGATACAAAATGGCTTTTTTGACAGAGTATGACAAACATGTAGAAGAGCGCGCAAAATTGGGCATTCCACCGCTTGCGCTTAATGAAGTGCAAACAAAAAAGATTTGTGATTTGTTAAAAAAAGGCGGCAAAGACAGCAAAACTTTAGCGGATTTGCTTGAAAACCGTGTAAATCCTGGAGTTGACGACGCCGCTAAGATTAAAGCCGAGTTTTTAAATGAGATAATAAACCATGATTTAACGGTTGATGAAATAGACAAAGCAAGGGCTATTAAAATGCTTGGCGGTATGCTTGGCGGATACAATGTTATTGTGCTAATCGCCGCTCTTTCAAGTAAGGATGATAAAGTAGCCGAAATGGCGGCTGACGCGCTTAGCAATACGATTTTCGTGCATGATTATTTTAATGATGTTGCGACTCTTTGTAAAACAAATAAATTCGCTAAAGATGTTATGAAAAATTGGGCCGAAGCCAAATGGTTTTTGTCTCGCCCTGAAATCGACGAAAAAATAGAAGCCGTAGTATTTAAAGTGCCAGGAGAAACAAATACGGACGATCTAAGTCCTGCAAGTGAAGCTTTTAGCAGATCGGACATTCCACTTCACGCAAATGCTATGCTTAGCAAACGACTTCCCGGAAGCCTTGAAAAAATCGCGGAACTTAAGAAAAATGGTAAAAAAGTCGTATATGTAGGCGATGTCGTAGGAACCGGAAGCAGCCGAAAAAGCGGTGTAAATTCAGTACAATGGCATATCGGAGATGAAATCAAAGGAGTTCCGAATAAAAAAACCGGTGGTGTAATAATCGGCTCAACCATCGCGCCTATTTTTTTCAATACCGCTGAAGATAGTGGAGCATTGCCGATTATCGCAAATGTAGATAATCTTAATACAGGCGATGAAATTGAAATTTATCCTTTAAAAGGCGAGATTAAAAAAGCCGGCAAGGTTGTAAGCAAATTCAGATTAATTCCAAATACAATCGAAGATGAAATCAGAACAGGCGGTAGAATTCCGCTTATCATCGCAAGATCTCTTTGCGTTAAAGCAAGAGAATTTTTAAAATTGCCGACTGAAAATATTTTTACAAAACCGGAGCAACCGAAATCAAATGAAAATGAAGGCTACACGTTAGCGCAAAAAATGGTAGGAAAGGCCTGTGGATTAAAAGGTGTAAGAGCCGGAATGTATGTAGAACCTATGACACTGACTGTCGGCAGTCAGGATACAACAGGTCCGATGACAAGAGATGAGATAAAAGAGCTTGCAAGTCTTGGATTCGGTGCAGATTTCGTACTTCAAAGCTTTTGCCATACGGCTGCATATCCGAAACCAAGTGACGCGCTTATGCATAAGACTTTGCCGAAGTTTATGAGTAGTCGTGGCGGCGTCGCTTTACATCCGGGAGATGGCGTAATTCACTCATGGCTAAACCGTATGGTTTTACCGGATAGTGTCGGCACAGGCGGCGATTCGCACACAAGATTTCCAATCGGCATAAGTTTTCCTGCAGGTTCGGGACTTGTAGCATTTGCAGCGGTAACAGGAACGATGCCTTTAAATATGCCTGAGTCCGTTCTGGTCAAATTTAAAGGTAAAATGCAACCAGGAATCACGCTTAGGGATTTAGTCAATGCGATACCTTATGTAGCGATAAAAAAAGGACTTTTAACCGTAGAAAAGAAAAATAAAAAGAATATTTTTGCAGGAAAAGTTATAGAAATTGAAGGACTTGAGAATTTAAAAGTAGAGCAGGCATTCGAGTTAAGCGACGCAAGTGCCGAAAGAAGTGCGGCCGCGTGCTGCGTAGCTCTTGATAAAGAGCCTGTTATAGAATATATAAAATCGAATATCGCTTTGATCGATGCGATGATAAAAGCGGGATATGAAAGTAAAGAAACGTTAAAACGAAGACGTGACAAAATGAAAGAGTGGCTAGAAAATCCTGTGCTTTTAAAAGCTGATAAAAATGCAAAATATGCCCAAATTTTAGAAATCGATATGAGTGAGATAAAAGAGCCGATTTTAGCGTGTCCTAACGATCCTGATGATGTGGCGACGATAAGTGAAATTTTAGCTGATCCTAAACGCGCTCACAATATCGATGAGGTTTTTGTAGGAAGCTGTATGACAAATATCGGTCATTACAGAGCTGTCGGTGAAATTTTAAGAGGCGAAGGACAGGTGCCAGGTCGTCTTTGGATTGTGCCACCTACAAAAATGGATCAAGTCGAGCTTAAAAGCGAGGGATATTTCAGTCTATTCGGTGCGGCTGGAGCCAGAATAGAAGTAGCAGGATGCAGTCTTTGCATGGGAAATCAGGCAAGAGTGCGCGATAATGCGGTGGTTTTTTCGACTTCAACCAGAAATTTCGATAACCGTATGGGAATGGGCGCGAAAGTTTATTTGGGAAGCGCTGAGCTTGCCGCAGTTTGCGCTATGCTCGGACGAATTCCTACTAAAGAGGAGTATCTGAAAATTGTACCTAAAAAATTAGCAGGAAAAGAGAGTGAAATTTACAAATATTTAAATTTTAATGAAGTTAAGAATTTTACGCTATAATCAAAAAATTTTAAACTTCTGCGAGCTTAACGGCTCGCTTTTTAAGGAATTTTTATGAGAAAAACTCTGTTTTTATTTCTATTTTGTACGTGCTTCGCTTTTGCAGACATCGTAACAACCGAAGGTGCAAGCTATATATTTAAAGGTGATGGCGGCGAAATTTATTTTGATGTTTATAAAGACGGCGCTAAGGTTAGCGGACATATGTTTTCAGGCGCTAAAACATACGAATTTGACGGCGAAAATGTAAAATTTGACGGTGAAAAACTTAAAATAGATGAAAATAGCGATTTGACGCTGAAATTAAATGACAAAGAGTTAAAAGTTTCGCTTAATTCACCCGATGAACACCGTAATTTAAATATGAAAATGTATAAGCGCTACTCTATTTTATCTTTTAATGCGGAAAATCAACCCGATTTTGATAAAAAAGGAAATTACAGTTTAGATATTTCAAAAAATGTTACACCTGATAACGCGCTTGAATATTTTAAAACAAAAAAAGATATGGAAAAAGAATATCGCGCGCTGAAATTCGAGCGTGAAAATTCGGTAGATAAAGATGAAATCGACAGTGTTTATAGCGTCAGCTCCGATGAGAGAGTTTTTTATGAAAATAATAAATTGCTTGTTTTACTTGAGTCAAGTTATATTTATACAGGCGGCGCACATGGAATGGGAGTCGAAAGTTATTATGTCCTGATCGGCAAAAAGCAAATTTCAATAGACGATTTACTTAAAAACAGCGGCGACGAAAAATTAAGATCAATGATCTGGGATAAAATAAAAGATGTAGCTTTTGAAGAAGTAAAAAACGAGTTTAAAATCAGCGACAATTTTTATATTTCTCCAAATGGTGTAACGTTCGTTTATGCACCTTATGAAGTTGCAGCATATGCTTACGGCTCAGTAAAAGCGCATTTTACATTTGATGAAATTTCGCCGTTTTTGAAAGACGGCATTAAAAAAGCGCTGAAAATTTAAAACAATAAATTCTTAAAAATTTTAAATTTCGTTGTGCCGAAGTTGTAATTTACGGCTAACGGCACAACGATTTAAATTTAAATTATTTTAATTTCAGGTATTTGATTGACATTTAAAATTTTATATTGCATTTATAAAAAACAGTTTTTTCAATCTTATTAAAAAGTTCGGTTTTTATTAAATATAATTTAAGATAACTAAATTTTTAATTTTAGATATAAATTTAAAGGTTTTAAAATGGAATTTGTAGATTTGGTTTATAAACAAAAAGAAGAGATTGAAAAATGTAATAAATTTATAGAATTTATAAACAGTAAATTTAAGTATCCGATTCTTGGTAGTAGCAATAATTTAAATAATCTTTTAATACTGATATTTGAAAAAAAGAGATTGTATAAAAGTTTAAACTTTTCTTGTGATATTTCCAAAAAATTAGAAGATATCAATGAACAGATTTTTAAACAGATTATTATCCTTAGAACTGAAATTTTAAATGACTTACATAGCAATAATAACAATGAAGAAGAAAAATTAAAATTTTTAAAATCAAAATATAATGTTGACAAAAATATTGTTGAAGTAGAAAAATTAAAGAAAACAATAAAAAACGATATTTTCAACAATGAAAATTTTAAAAAATATATTTATAAAAAATCTTCCGACATTAAGAAAGAAACGTTTTTATTGCTTTGTAATCTTATAAGAAATAATAAATGGTTTTCTACGTTTATGTTTTTTGCTTTTGGAATAATTATATTTTTAGCATTTTGCTTTTTTTATAATGATAAAATTGTTCCTGCCATTTCACAAAGCGAATTAATGTATGTAATGACTATGAGCTCTACTATTTTTATATTATTGCCGATTTTATTTATATTAGCCGTTTTTGCATTTGCATACTTGTTTAATTATGACAAACAAAATGAAAATTTTAAAAATAACCGTTTTATGTCAGAATCGTTATTTATTAATGTGACATCCTTTATAATATCTATTTTTATTACTTTAGCTATAATCATTTTTTTTAGCGATAGGATTGATGTTCGGTTTAACAATAATTATCATATGGCAGGCATTGCAATAATATTATTATTCTTATGTATTATTTTTAGATTTTCGGTTTTTTGTGTTTTAAAAATAATAAAAAATGAAATGTCAGCTATTTTTTTATATCTTGCAATAATTGTTATGTGCGGTGTATCATTTTATTTATCAATAAAATTAGGTGAAATAAATAAAACTATATCTATATCTATGCTTTTTATGTCTCTTATAATATTTTTTATGTTTTTTATCGATACGGAAATATCAAAAAAAGAAAACATCATACTTTTTATTTTCACTTTTATTATGTTAATTATCTGTTCAACCGCTACATTTTTAAATTACGGCTATAAAATGATGGGCTTTGGCGACATAAATTACAAATATATAACCATTGATAAAATAGCAAAAGAAAGTTTGCCTAGATGGATAATAAATAAAAAAGAGATTAAAGAATATTTTTGTTTAAGTGATTTTGGCGGTAAAATAACTTGCGAAAAAGAAAATGTAGAAATTTTGTCTTATAAAGACGGAAATATTACTTTCCAATATAACGGCAATATAGAAAACAAAGAAAATATAAGCACGCAATGTCTTAAATTTTTAAATAAAAACAATGAAATTATAAAAATTGCGAACAGAAAAATAAAATTTGATGATAAAACCCTGATTTTTCTTGATAATAATGACAGTATAAAAGATGTTATCGCTAAAACCGACCCTGAAATTTATTTAACTTATATTGAAGATTTTGGCGATACAATAAAGCTTTATAATATAAAAGCCGTTTCCACTTTAGGAAAATATTGGCGATTAAAAACAAAACGAAATAAAGATAAATTTTATATAGAAAGTAAATTTATAAAAGGAATGTTATAATTTTATCGCGATTTTTGAGTATATCGATAAAGCTTATAATTTAATGCAAAAAATTTAATTTTAAGTTCTATTCTATCTCATTCCATAAAATTTTAAGGATTATGTGCGAAAATTTTATTTTTTAACTTATCACGGTTAATTTTTTAATTATTGAAATTTAGCCAAAAAATACACAATGAGAAATCGTGTTTAGAGATTTCAAAAGTAGCATTGCTTTTGTAGTTGTAAAAGTTTGATTTTTTATGATTAGAGCCGCTTAAATACAGTTTAGACTTTATGCCATAAACGTCGTATTTATATCATTGTAAAAAAATTTAATATTTTAAATTTTGCTTGAAATTTTTATTTTACGGCACATTTATTTATTTTATTTCAAAAATATTTAACATCTAAATTTTTGAAATTTATCTGTTGTTTTGATTAAATATTTTAATTTACTTCGCCGAAGTTATTGATTAAAAAATTAAAAAATAAATTTTTATGATATAGATTTTTTATATTTTTAGTCTAAATTTAAGAAAATTGGGATATAGTCACGTTTTTTAAGAAAAATAGATTAAATATTTCAAAATTTAAGTTATTTTTCATACTTATTTCAATATAATTCAATTTCGCAATTTAATTTCGGAGTGTAGCGCAGGCTGGTAGCGCATCTGGTTTGGGACCAGAGGGTCGAAGGTTCGAATCCTTTCACTCCGACCATTTGGTGAGTTTAGCTCAGTCGGTAGAGCATCAGATTGTGGTCCTGAGGGTCGTGGGTTCGATCCCCACAATTCACCCCACAATTTAGCGCTCGTAGCTCAATTGGATAGAGCAACAGACTTCGGATCTGTAGGTTGAAGGTTCGATTCCTTTCGGGCGTACCACTTTTATATTTGCGCTCATAGCTCAGCTGGATAGAGCAACGCCCTTCTAAGGCGTAGGCCAGAGGTTCGAATCCTCTTGGGCGTACCACTTTTTGTTCCGGATTAGCTCAGCGGTAGAGTAGGCGGCTGTTAACCGCTTGGTCGCTGGTTCGAATCCAGCATCCGGAGCCACTTACATTTTTTAATCCATAACTACAAAAATGTAAAAAGGTAAAGAAAATGCAACTCTAACATTCACTCAAGTTAAAAAGCTAAAATGCCCTAATGATAAAAAATTTAAAGCTTTTAGTATAGATAGTAATTGCAGTTTATATCTAGTCTGTTTTAACACTGGAACTAAGTTATACAAAAAGAGGATAAAAACAGGGTATGCAACTTTAGGAAACTTCAATGAGCTAAGTTTAGCTGAGGCTAGAGAGTTAGCAACAAACTATGAAAAACAAAGCAGTCTATCAAGACAAATGAAAATAAATGATTTGTTTAATGAGCTTTTAGATCTAAGATATCCAAATACAAAAGAAAATCAAAACAAAAGGCGCAAATATAAAAATAGGGTAAGTAAGTGGATACTAGATAAGATAAGGAAATAAGCTTATAAGTGAAGTAAATAAAGATGAGTTATTAAACGCATTAAATGGTGCAAATTTGGAAATTTCCCAAAGAGCATTGGCAATTTATAGAGATATGCTAAAAATTGCCAAAAATAAAGGTGCGATTAATGATATTAGTTTTATTTATGAAATATTAGAAGATGCAACCTTACTTTTTCCAAAGCCACAAACCGGTCATAGAAAAATTATAACAAGTAAAATAAAACACTTTTTGTTAAAAAACAAAAGAGATAAGAATTATATAAAACAAGATAGAAAAAGCATAAATTTAATAAAAACTCTCTCATTTTTTCAACTATTTTTACTAAATTTAGAATGCATCTTGCAATACAAAATTAAGCTACAAATGGTTATAATTTGTATTTATGGTGTAAGTGGTTGTATTATACTTGATTTTTGAATGTATGTAAAGTATAAATTTAATATTTTGAAAGAAATTTTATAAAAATGAATGATTTTGAAAGCTACGAGATAAAAGTAAATGAAGATAACCAATACTTCCATATAGTTGGAAAAGTTATAAAAAGTATAGTGTAAGATGATAGATACAACCAAAAAAAACTTTATTATCTGGAATGATGGTAATAACAACACAAATATCCAAGTTTTGTTAGATGAAGCCAATGAAACTTTATGGCTAAGCCAAAAGCAAATAGCTGAAATTTTTGGCGTGAGTGTACCGACTATAAACGAGCATATAAAAAATATCCTAAATGACAATGAACTTGATAACTCAACTATTAGGAATTTCCTAATAGTTCAAAATGAGGGCAAAAGGGAAGTTAGAAGAGAGATAGCTCACTGCAATCTTGATATGATAATAGCAGTGGGATATAGAGTAAATAGCTATAAAGCCACCAAATTTAGACAATGGGCTACTAAGACATTAAAAGAGTTTTTAATAAAAGGCTTTGTGCTTGATGATGAGAGACTAAAACAAAATAACAATATTTTCAATAAAAATTATTTTGATGAATTAATAGAGCGTATAAGAGAAATAAGAGCAAGCGAAAAGCTCTTTTATGAAAAAATAAGAGCTTTATTTGCTTTAAGCGTAGATTATGATAAAACCTCACAAATCACAAAAGATTTTTACGCAACCGTGCAAAATAAACTGGAATTTGCCGTCATAGGTAAGACTGCTGCTGAGATAATAAATGAAAGAGTAGATAGCAAAAAGCCAAATTTGGGGCTTACAAACTGGAGTGATAAAAACGGCGAGTATCCGTTAAAAAGTGACATCAAAACAGCTAAAAACTATCTAAGCCAAGATGAGCTAAAGGGGCTAAATTTACTTACGAATATGCTGCTTGATTATGCTGAAAGCTTGGCAAACAGAGGTATAGTGCTAAGTATGAGTGACTGAGAATTCAAACTTGATGAATTTTTGAAATTTAACAGCTACGAAGTTTTAAAAGGTCGTGGCAATGTCTCTAGTAAAAAAGCAGATAACGAATATGAGAAGTTTAAATAGTTAAAGCAAAAAAATTATATGGATGAGGTTAAAAAGCTTAAAAAATAAAAAGTTATAAAAAGTATAGTATAATGGGGTAGAGATGAAAAAAATATTAATGGCTTTGTTTTTAGTTGGTTTTAGTAGTTCTGTGCTAATGGCTGAGGTTGACTGTAGTAAGAAAAAATACTGCAAGCAGATGAAAAGCTGTAAAGAGGCAAAAGAGTATTTTAAAAAATGTGGCTTTAAAAATCTAGATAGGGACGGAGATGGAATCCCTTGTGAGAATGTGTGTAAAAAATAAAACTATAAGAGTTGTGGGATAAAAGTGATAAAATGCTTACAAAACATAAAAAACTAAGAATTAAAAGAAGAAGTAAATACAAGTATTTATCAGCAAGATACAATAATCAATCAATAAAGAGCTCTAGATTTAAAAAATTAGCTAAATATGAAAAAAGAAAACGCTACATATATAATTCTAAAAATCACTATAAACCAAAATCAAAGCCAAGCCAAGGAATAATTTTTGATGCAAAAATAGACTTTAAAGATAATATAAATGGCATTATTTCTATTAATAAACAAGTTAATGACTTTATTAAGGTTTTTACACCAAAAGGTATAAGAATAGATCACAGTAAACTTGAAAAGGTTTCTATAGGAGCCTTGGTTTATATAGTTGCTCAAATAAGTAGAATCAATAAACTATCAAATAAAGGGCTTAAATACAAAAAAAGCTTGGTATAAATAATAAAAAAGAGGATCTAGCTTATTTATTTTATAAAATAGGGTATTGGAATTATTTTGGCATAACTAGGAAGCCAAAGATACAAAACAAAGTAGAGGATAGGCTGTTTTTAAAAGTAAGGTCTTCAAATGATGATAAGATAGAGTTTTTAAATGAAATTAAAAAATTTGTTTCAAACCAAACTGGGATATTTAAAAATAATTATAGACTTGAATATTTTTTTGATGATGTTTTAAAAGAGGCTATGGGAAATACTTTAGAACATGCCTATATAGATAGCTTTAATAAGTCTGGGATAAAAAATTTAGGAAAAGAAAAACTAAAGTGGTGGGTATGTGGATATTATAGTAAAAATGAGAAAAATTTAGTTTTAATTTTTTATGATTATGGTGTTGGCATAAGAGAAAGTGCAAAATATAATGCTGGCAAAAAGGTTGATAATATCTTTAAAGAACGTATATTAAATTTTATAGATAAAAAAACAGATGCTGAACTCATAAATATGGCAATTAATAAGGATTTATCAAAATACAAAAAATATTTTAAAAGAGATAGAGGTAAAGGACTTAAGAGTTTTCAAAATTTTGCTAAAGAGTGTGGGTATGATAGTGAACTTATGGTAATATCTGGAAACGGTAGATATATTTTTACTTATGATAGTAAAAATTTAAAAGAAAATATTAATACAAACATTATAAAATATGATATAGATGGTATGTTCATAAAATGGAAATTACAACTATAAAGGAGAAAAAATGGAGATATATGACTTCGCAAAGGAATTTAGCAAAAATCCAGGTCTTAGAAAAGAGAGCATGACACCTGGTATTTCAGGTGAAAAATTTAGAGATGAGGTGCTTGAAAAATACTTTAAAGCTAATAAGCCTATATACATAGATGTAAATGGTGTAGAAAGTAGCTTGGGCTCATCTTTTTTAAGTGAAGCATTTGGTAATATTGCTGTTAAATATGGTAAAGACAAATTTTTAGAAATAGTTCATTTTGTAGATGGTGAAAAAAATCAAATCACAAAAGAAATGATGATAAATAGAGTTGAAGAAGCTATAAAAAAGATGAGTGAATGATAGAGTTGATATTATCCATAATTGCGATTATAATCTCACTATTTACTGTTTATTTGTCTTGGCTTAGGATAATAAACACACCAACAAAAGAAGATTTATTTAGAGATGAGATAAGAAAAGATATAAGAGATTTAAAGGGGTTGATATTTGATATTAATCCAAGTGACTATATGCTAAACAACAATGATGAGTCTAACATAAAAAAGAGTGCTTTTATAGAAATAATTCATGATAAATTACATTATAACACTGATGAAAATCGAAAAAAAACTTTTTTAACAGAAAAAGAAATAAACGACATAATAAATTTAGCAGAAATTATTGAAGATAAGTTTGGTGAGATGACATCTAGTATTATTATTGAAAAACACAATAAAAGTAAAATTTTAAAATATAAAGAGGAAATATCTAAGGAAATCAAAAATTTTTTAAAAAACTTCTAGCTTTAAATGTTTAATAAGTTTCCGACATAAACGCCAGATACAAAACTTAATAGCCGCTTAAAGTAGTAGATATCAAGTGCCATAATAAAACTATTGCAAACGCCTATGGCTTTTATATTTGCAAACCATAGCAAAACAAAGCTTAATGCAATTTGAATTTTTAATCTCTTAATTGTGTGCAATTTAGCTCTTTGTATTTTTGCTTTTTAGGTTCTTTTATCTTTAGCTTTTTATAACTGCTTTTTAAAAAGTAAATTAAATTTAAAATAGAAATCTTTAAACTTTATGATATAATCAAAATGTCTTTTTAGTTTATCCTTAAATTTAGTTATCTAAATTTATGAAACCCTTTTTTTATTTTTCAAAGAGTTAAAATTGAATTTTATAGGTGAATATTGCAGTGCAAAAGATTTGTGTTTTGCACTAAATCTAGACAACAGATTCTTAAGACTTGGAAACAAAGAACGTTATAATCTCGAGCTTGTAAAAGTTTCAGGCGTGATTTTTGTAAAGCTACCTGATTGGGTAAGGGAACTTTTAGAAGATGGGTATCAAGGCTTTGTTATAAGAGATAAAGATGACTTAAAAGAGCTTAGCATAAACAAAATTTATCAAATTGAAGCAGATGAAATGGATGGGTTAATAGATGAATAAGGTTTTAAATTTTAAAAAAATGGATGAAAAAAATGAATAAAATAATCTCAAGAAAAGAGATTTTAAATAATGCTGATGAGTATATTAAAACTCAAAAGAATATCTAAAAAATACACCTTATTTTATATATGAAAAAACGGCTTTTGTTTTAATAACAGAGATTAGTTCTAAAATAGCGATTATTCCTTATTTTTGGTTGCCATCTGAAAATTTACGCTCAAAAAGTAAAAAAGACTATGTAAGCTACGAGCAGTGGATAAAAGATGGCTTTATCCGTTTAACTCCTGGAAATGTAATTGATTATGCGTATATACAAAGAGACATTTTAGAAATTTGTAGAAAATTAAGCGTTGAAGCTGTTGCATTTGATAGGTGGAATGCAGCAAGTATAGTTACAAATTTAGGTGATGAGGGCTTAAATATGCTAAGTTTTGGTCAAGGCTTTGGCTCTATGTCAGCCCCTAGCAAAGAACTTTATACTAAGATTATGAAAGGAGAGTTAGAGCATTTTAATAACCCTGTGATGAGGTGGATGGCTACAAATGCAGTTATTAAAACAGACCCTGCAGGAAACATTAAGCTGGATAAAGAAAAAAGCAGAGATAAGATAGATGGGTTAATCGCTTTAATTATGGCTTATGGCATTAGAAAAAACATACAAACACCAATAAACCCGTATGAAAGTAGGGGAATAAGGGTTTTATAAAATAGTTAAAATGTTTAATAAATGATTTATAAAATATAGTATAATTAAACTATCAAATTTAAAAAAGAGTAACATAATGGATAAAAAAGAGTTTATACCAAAAGAATTACCACTTGATATAGAATTAAATGCTGAAAATTACCAACTTTTAATTAGTGCTTCAAGAGAGCTTGGAAAATTAAATGGCTTTATAAATACAATACCAAATCAAAATATTTTGATAAACTCTCTTGTCCTACAAGAGGCAAAAGACTCTAGTGCTGTAGAAAATATCATCACTACGCATGATGAACTTTTTTTAGCTCAAATGGACGAAAACTCAATCACACAAAGTGCAAAAGAGGTTATTGGATATGAAGCTGCTTTAAAAAAGGGCTTTGATCTTATGAAAAAAGATAATCTTATATTAAATAAACATATATTGGCAATCCAAAAGCGTATGCAAAATAATAATGCAGGATTTAGAACACAAAGTGGAACTGTTTTAAAAAATCCAGCAACTGGAGAGGTTAAACATATTCCACCTCAAAATTTATATGACATACAAAGGCTAATGTCTAATTTGGAAAAATATATAAATGAAGATTTAGATGATTTTGACCCACTTATAAGACTTGCTATTATTCACTATCAGTTTGAAACAATTCATCCATTTTTTGATGCAAATGGAAGAACTGGGCGTATTATTAATGTTTTATATCTTACATATAAGGGGCTTTTGGATTTGCCGATTTTATATTTAAGTGCATATATCATACAAAATAAAACGCAATATTATAGACTTTTAGAAAATGTCAGTAAAAATAATAGCTGGAATGAGTGGATAAGCTATATTTTAACAGCAGTCCAAAAAACATCTATTGCAACTATAAAAATCATATCTCAAATAAACGAAGCAATGCAAACTTTTTCAGTCAAACTCCAAGCCACTAACAGTAAAATTTACAGTAAAGACTTTGTGGAGCTTGTATTTTCCTACCCATATACAAAAATAGAATTTATCTCTCAAAAGCTTGGCATTACTCGTCAAACAGCATCAAAATATCTTAAAATTTGTGAAGAAATTGGCTTATTGGAATGCTTAAAATTGGGAAATACAAATTTTTATATAAATATTAGTCTTTTTAATATATTAAAAAAAGGTATAGAGTGTTAAAAATTATAGATTTTTTTAACATAGTATAGTTTGTTTGTTAAAATTTATAGATTTTTTTAACATAGTATAGTTTGTTTGTTAAAATTTACAACTATTAAATGTTTTAGGCTATATAATGATATGTAAAATCCAGGTAGGATTTCTCCTACCCTTAGCGAAACTTAATCATTTTTTAAAAATGTCTTATTTCGGAACAGTGTAAGTATTATACAAAATTATTTTTTAAAATTTCGCTTATTAATAGTGATTTTTCAAATTTTATTTAGAAATTTTCTAAATTTTACTTGAACTTTTGAAAATATTTTATTATTCTAAGACAAAATAGATATCTTTGTTTTATAATTTTATTTCTTTTATAATAGCTATAATTTCTAATGAGCCTATTTTGAAATAGCTTATGTAAATCATCAAAACAATGAAATTGCATTGTTTTGCTTTTGCATATTTTTATTGTATATAAAAAGTGCAACTATAAAATCATTTATTGTTCTGTTTTTCATTTGATTTTTTATATAATTTCTAGTTTTGTTTTTAAATATTTTTAATCTGTATATTTCATTGATAACGTCATTTTGAGGATTGTTTATATTATCTTTTAAATTTGCTAACATAGAATTATTATGAGTTGTTGAATTTCTTATAAATTTTATATTATGAAGACCGTTTTATTTTATCAAATTCCTTATTTGGGTATCTTTCATAGAAAAAACAAACAAATGCTATAAGACTTCCAAATTGGATAATTTCTATAAAATTCCATATTGCCAAATCTTTTCCATATTTTTTTAGTTCAATAACGACTACTTGAAATATAAAATATTATTAAATTACTTTTTGCTGTATAGCTTTTGACAAAGATTTTATGTATGTATATTCTCAAATAAATAATAAAAAATATCTTGATAAAATTTTTATGTTAAAAGATCAATAGATTGATGAAAATCTAATTATAAAATACTCTAAATTACTAAAAATTATACATTTTAATCATAAATTTCAAAATTTATCAATTTTTTAAAAAAATTGCTCCGATTTATATAATTAAAAAGTAGGAACTGACATTTTGCAAACCCTAAAAGAAAAATCTAAAAATATAAAAACTACTCTTAAAGTTAGGTGTTTTTCATATATTTTATCTCCGTTTTTTTTGTTATAAAAGGATATTTTTATGGTATAATTATTAGATTATAATTTATTAATGAAAGGATAAGCTATGAATAAAGCTTATAGACATGTCTATAAAGATGGTATAGGCTGGGTGGCTATCGCTGAAAATGCTTCATGTGTGAGCTCGAGTAAGGGAAGTGGCACAGTATCCAGTAAAACTAAAGTTGAGGTTTTAAAAAACTTTTTTGATTTAAGAAATTCAGTTGTTTTAAATAATGGCTTTTTACTAAAAGGACTATTTGCAGCAACTCTATTTTGTGGAGTGTTTGTAGGTGATTTGAAAGCATATAATGCTGAACCGGAAGAAATAGCAAAAATTCAAAATAACGGCACGGTTGTTTATACGGACGATCAGAATTTTAGAGTGGTGGAGTCTATAGAAAATGGCGAAAAAATTTTTAAAAGAGTCGATGAAAATGGCAACATTGTCGGAGAAGGTGGTAAAAAACTTTTAGAATTTGAAGGCAAATACTATGACTATGAAAAAATTCTATCGATGAAACAAAGTGACGGCTCATATTTAATCAATGATAAATACTATGTTATTCCAGATGGAACTTTAAGCGGGAAAGGAATGGCCGAACGACCTGTTTTTGTAGAAAGAGACTATGTATATACTGCTGGTGGCAAGGCAAGCGGCAAAAAAATGGCCAGGCTAGATACTGGTGACGGTAAATGGTATGTCTATAATTTGGCTGATAACGAAAAGCTATATTATGCAAGATTTGAAACTGATAATAAATACAAGGAAAATAATTGTAAAACAAACAAAAACACTTCTTTTAAGGACGGGTATTGTTACGGTTTTTGGCAAATTGGTGAGCTAGAAACTGAAAAAGTGGCCGGAATGGATGTTCCTGTTATAGATGCCGATGGATATTATGTAAAAAGAATAAAATCTGCAACAGAGCTTACAACTGCCAATGAGATTAGAGTTTATGGCAAAACCTTATCAACCTTAAATTTACCTACTGGTGGCGCAACAACCCCAGAGCGTCTTAGTTTAGTCGGAAAAGACGGTAAAACTGTAAAACCTATAAAATACGATGCAAATGACCAACAAGTAAAAGACGGTAAAAAGACCATCAGAGATAACAAAGACGGAACTATTCGCCTTGGCAATGTCGCTAGAGCAATACAAGACGATGAAGCTGTAAATTTAGGACAACTAAACGAAAAATTACAAAATGTAAAAGTCCCTTATGTAAGTATAAAATCAACTCAAACAGGCGCCGGCTCAAACTATAACTCTGACGGCGCCACAGGTGATGACTCTATCGCTATCGGACCAAATGCAGGAGCCAGCGCTGAAAACTCAGTAGCCATCGGACCAAATGCCAAGGCTAGCGAGTATGGCTCAGTAGCTATTGGAGCTGATGCGCAAGCAATCAATAAAAATTCAGTATCATTAGGAGCTGGAGCTAAAACTACAGATGAAGATTCAGTCGCTATCGGTCTTAATGCACAAGCACAAGGAGATAGTTCGTATGCTTTGGGAGCTTGGTCAATAGCAGCAGAAGAAGGAGCAACTACGATTGGAACTTATTCACGTGCAAATAAAAAAGATTCTTTTGCGCTAGGTGTCGGAGCTAAAGCAAATATAGAAAGCTCTGTAGCTTTGGGTTCAGACTCTGTAGCCGATACTGAGAAAGGAGTTGCAGGTTTTGACTTTGTAACCGACAAGCAAAGCACAGAGACAAGCCCTACTTGGAAAAGCACAGCAGGAGCAGTATCTGTAGGAGATAAAGCCAGTAATACTACTCGCCAAATCACAAATGTCGCAGCAGGATATGCTGACACCGACACAGTCAATGTCGCTCAACTAAAAGCTGGTTTAAATAACAAAGCCGATTTAAATGCAGGAAATTTAAGCAATAAAACAGGCAATACAGCTAATGAAACATATGCTGATGTATGGAAAACAGCTCTTGGCATAAGTGACGCTAATATTCAAAAGCTAGCTCAAAAATCTGTTGTAGTAGCAAATGGAGAAAACACAACAGTTGCTAAAGATACTTCAGCAACAGGAGACATAACTTATAAAGTTAATGTTAAATTAGATGAATATGCTAAATCAACTGACATAGATACAAAACTTGGTGATTATGTAAAATCAGTAACAGGTGATGACTTTATCAAAGTAGACGCAACCAAAAAACAAAGCCCAGCTTTATCTCTTGATACAGATAAGCTTGCAAACGATAGCACATTTGTAACAAACATTGCAGGAAATAAGGTATTTAAAAATACATATGTAACAAATGAAAATTTGGAAAAAGGCTATACAAAACTTGATGGAACAAATCTATTTAAAGATAATACTTTAAATGAATTAAATCCAAATTTCAAAAAAGACAATTGGAGAAAAGCTCTTGATATAAGTGACGCTAATATTCAAAAGCTAGCTCAAAAATCTGTTGTAGTAGCAAATGGAGAAAACACAACAGTTGCTAAAGATACTTCAGCAACAGGAGACATAACTTATAAAGTTAATGTTAAATTAGATGAATATGCTAAATCAACTGACATAGATACAAAACTTGGTGATTATGTAAAATCAGTAACAGGTGATGACTTTATCAAAGTAGACGCAACCAAAAAACAAAGCCCAGCTTTATCTCTTGATACAGATAAGCTTGCAAACGATAGCACATTTGTAACAAACATTGCAGGAAATAAGGTATTTAAAAATACATATGTAACAAATGAAAATTTGGAAAAAGGCTATACAAAACTTGATGGAACAAATCTATTTAAAGATAATACTTTAAATGAATTAAATCCAAATTTCAAAAAAGACAATTGGAGAAAAGCTCTTGATATAAGTGACGCTAATATTCAAAAGCTAGCTCAAAAATCTGTTGTAGTAGCAAATGGAGAAAACACAACAGTTGCTAAAGATACTTCAGCAACAGGAGACATAACTTATAAAGTTAATGTTAAATTAGATGAATATGCTAAATCAACTGACATAGATACAAAACTTGGTGATTATGTAAAATCAGTAACAGGTGATGACTTTATCAAAGTAGACGCAACCAAAAAACAAAGCCCAGCTTTATCTCTTGATACAGATAAGCTTGCAAACGATAGCACATTTGTAACAAACATTGCAGGAAATAAGGTATTTAAAAATACATATGTAACAAATGAAAATTTGGAAAAAGGCTATACAAAACTTGATGGAACAAATCTATTTAAAGATAATACTTTAAATGAATTAAATCCAAATTTCAAAAAAGACAATTGGAGAAAAGCTCTTGATATAAGTGACGCTAATATTCAAAAGCTAGCTCAAAAATCTGTTGTAGTAGCAAATGGAGAAAACACAACAGTTGCTAAAGATACTTCAGCAACAGGAGACATAACTTATAAAGTTAATGTTAAATTAGATGAATATGCTAAATCAACTGACATAGATACAAAACTTGGTGATTATGTAAAATCAGTAACAGGTGATGACTTTATCAAAGTAGACGCAACCAAAAAACAAAGCCCAGCTTTATCTCTTGATACAGATAAGCTTGCAAACGATAGCACATTTGTAACAAACATTGCAGGAAATAAGGTATTTAAAAATACATATGTAACAAATGAAAATTTGGAAAAAGGCTATACAAAACTTGATGGAACAAATCTATTTAAAGATAATACTTTAAATGAATTAAATCCAAATTTCAAAAAAGACAATTGGAGAAAAGCTCTTGATATAAGTGACGCTAATATTCAAAAGCTAGCTCAAAAATCTGTTGTAGTAGCAAATGGAGAAAACACAACAGTTGCTAAAGATACTTCAGCAACAGGAGACATAACTTATAAAGTTAATGTTAAATTAGATGAATATGCTAAATCAACTGACATAGATACAAAACTTGGTGATTATGTAAAATCAGTAACAGGTGATGACTTTATCAAAGTAGACGCAACCAAAAAACAAAGCCCAGCTTTATCTCTTGATACAGATAAGCTTGCAAACGATAGCACATTTGTAACAAACATTGCAGGAAATAAGGTATTTAAAAATACATATGTAACAAATGAAAATTTGGAAAAAGGCTATACAAAACTTGATGGAACAAATCTATTTAAAGATAATACTTTAAATGAATTAAATCCAAATTTCAAAAAAGACAATTGGAGAAAAGCTCTTGATATAAGTGACGCTAATATTCAAAAGCTAGCTCAAAAATCTGTTGTAGTAGCAAATGGAGAAAACACAACAGTTGCTAAAGATACTTCAGCAACTAGGAGACATAACTTATAAAGTTAATGTTAAATTAGATGAATATGCTAAATCAACTGACATAGATACAAAACTTGGTGATTATGTAAAATCAGTAACAGGTGATGACTTTATCAAAGTAGACGCAACCAAAAAACAAAGCCCAGCTTTATCTCTTGATACAGATAAGCTTGCAAACGATAGCACATTTGTAACAAACATTGCAGGAAATAAGGTATTTAAAAATACATATGTAACAAATGAAAATTTGGAAAAAGGCTATACAAAACTTGATGGAACAAATCTATTTAAAGATAATACTTTAAATGAATTAAATCCAAATTTCAAAAAAGACAATTGGAGAAAAGCTCTTGATATAAGTGACGCTAATATTCAAAAGCTAGCTCAAAAATCTGTTGTAGTAGCAAATGGAGAAAACACAACAGTTGCTAAAGATACTTCAGCAACAGGAGACATAACTTATAAAGTTAATGTTAAATTAGATGAATATGCTAAATCAACTGACATAGATACAAAACTTGGTGATTATGTAAAATCAGTAACAGGTGATGACTTTATCAAAGTAGACGCAACCAAAAAACAAAGCCCAGCTTTATCTCTTGATACAGATAAGCTTGCAAACGATAGCACATTTGTAACAAACATTGCAGGAAATAAGGTATTTAAAAATACATATGTAACAAATGAAAATTTGGAAAAAGGCTATACAAAACTTGATGGAACAAATCTATTTAAAGATAATACTTTAAATGAATTAAATCCAAATTTCAAAAAAGACAATTGGAGAAAAGCTCTTGATATAAGTGACGCTAATATTCAAAAGCTAGCTCAAAAATCTGTTGTAGTAGCAAATGGAGAAAACACAACAGTTGCTAAAGATACTTCAGCAACAGGAGACATAACTTATAAAGTTAATGTTAAATTAGATGAATATGCTAAATCAACTGACATAGATACAAAACTTGGTGATTATGTAAAATCAGTAACAGGTGATGACTTTATCAAAGTAGACGCAACCAAAAAACAAAGCCCAGCTTTATCTCTTGATACAGATAAGCTTGCAAACGATAGCACATTTGTAACAAACATTGCAGGAAATAAGGTATTTAAAAATACATATGTAACAAATGAAAATTTGGAAAAAGGCTATACAAAACTTGATGGAACAAATCTATTTAAAGATAATACTTTAAATGAATTAAATCCAAATTTCAAAAAAGACAATTGGAGAAAAGCTCTTGATATAAGTGACGCTAATATTCAAAAGCTAGCTCAAAAATCTGTTGTAGTAGCAAATGGAGAAAACACAACAGTTGCTAAAGATACTTCAGCAACAGGAGACATAACTTATAAAGTTAATGTTAAATTAGATGAATATGCTAAATCAACTGACATAGATACAAAACTTGGTGATTATGTAAAATCAGTAACAGGTGATGACTTTATCAAAGTAGACGCAACCAAAAAACAAAGCCCAGCTTTATCTCTTGATACAGATAAGCTTGCAAACGATAGCACATTTGTAACAAACATTGCAGGAAATAAGGTATTTAAAAATACATATGTAACAAATGAAAATTTGGAAAAAGGCTATACAAAACTTGATGGAACAAATCTATTTAAAGATAATACTTTAAATGAATTAAATCCAAATTTCAAAAAAGACAATTGGAGAAAAGCTCTTGATATAAGTGACGCTAATATTCAAAAGCTAGCTCAAAAATCTGTTGTAGTAGCAAATGGAGAAAACACAACAGTTGCTAAAGATACTTCAGCAACAGGAGACATAACTTATAAAGTTAATGTTAAATTAGATGAATATGCTAAATCAACTGACATAGATACAAAACTTGGTGATTATGTAAAATCAGTAACAGGTGATGACTTTATCAAAGTAGACGCAACCAAAAAACAAAGCCCAGCTTTATCTCTTGATACAGATAAGCTTGCAAACGATAGCACATTTGTAACAAACATTGCAGGAAATAAGGTATTTAAAAATACATATGTAACAAATGAAAATTTGGAAAAAGGCTATACAAAACTTGATGGAACAAATCTATTTAAAGATAATACTTTAAATGAATTAAATCCAAATTTCAAAAAAGACAATTGGAGAAAAGCTCTTGATATAAGTGACGCTAATATTCAAAAGCTAGCTCAAAAATCTGTTGTAGTAGCAAATGGAGAAAACACAACAGTTGCTAAAGATACTTCAGCAACAGGAGACATAACTTATAAAGTTAATGTTAAATTAGATGAATATGCTAAATCAACTGACATAGATACAAAACTTGGTGATTATGTAAAATCAGTAACAGGTGATGACTTTATCAAAGTAGACGCAACCAAAAAACAAAGCCCAGCTTTATCTCTTGATACAGATAAGCTTGCAAACGATAGCACATTTGTAACAAACATTGCAGGAAATAAGGTATTTAAAAATACATATGTAACAAATGAAAATTTGGAAAAAGGCTATACAAAACTTGATGGAACAAATCTATTTAAAGATAATACTTTAAATGAATTAAATCCAAATTTCAAAAAAGACAATTGGAGAAAAGCTCTTGATATAAGTGACGCTAATATTCAAAAGCTAGCTCAAAAATCTGTTGTAGTAGCAAATGGAGAAAACACAACAGTTGCTAAAGATACTTCAGCAACAGGAGACATAACTTATAAAGTTAATGTTAAATTAGATGAATATGCTAAATCAACTGACATAGATACAAAACTTGGTGATTATGTAAAATCAGTAACAGGTGATGACTTTATCAAAGTAGACGCAACCAAAAAACAAAGCCCAGCTTTATCTCTTGATACAGATAAGCTTGCAAACGATAGCACATTTGTAACAAACATTGCAGGAAATAAGGTATTTAAAAATACATATGTAACAAATGAAAATTTGGAAAAAGGCTATACAAAACTTGATGGAACAAATCTATTTAAAGATAATACTTTAAATGAATTAAATCCAAATTTCAAAAAAGACAATTGGAGAAAAGCTCTTGATATAAGTGACGCTAATATTCAAAAGCTAGCTCAAAAATCTGTTGTAGTAGCAAATGGAGAAAACACAACAGTTGCTAAAGATACTTCAGCAACAGGAGACATAACTTATAAAGTTAATGTTAAATTAGATGAATATGCTAAATCAACTGACATAGATACAAAACTTGGTGATTATGTAAAATCAGTAACAGGTGATGACTTTATCAAAGTAGACGCAACCAAAAAACAAAGCCCAGCTTTATCTCTTGATACAGATAAGCTTGCAAACGATAGCACATTTGTAACAAACATTGCAGGAAATAAGGTATTTAAAAATACATATGTAACAAATGATAAATTATCAGACTCAGGCTTTAAATTTACAGGTGATGATACTGCCAAAGAAATTGATAAAAAATTAGGTGGAACCATTTCTATCAAAGGTGGTGCGGATTCTACAAAACTTTCTGATAAAAATATCGGTGTAGTGGCAGTAAATGATAGTTTGCAAGTAAAACTTGCTAAGAATTTGCTTGGATTAGAAAGCGCCGAATTCAAAAAAGGTGCAGACACAACTACTGTTAGTGCTGAAAAAGGTATATCTACAACCAAAACATTAAAAGTTACAGATGGTAGTGGAAATACGGTAGCAGAAATTGACAAAACCCAAATCACAGATGCAAGCGGCAATAAAGTAACCAATATCAATAGCGCTATAAATAATCTTTATGCTACTACTAAAGGTTTGACAAGTGATAATGCATTGGCTGTAAAATATGATTCATCTACTAAAGAAAAAATTATGCTTGGTGGAAGTGGTGCTACAAAACAAGTTGCCATTAAAAATCTTGCTAGTGCGGGAGATATTAATGACGTTAACAACAAATTCAATGCTGTAAATGCTGGTGATTTAAAAACTGCTTTAAGTGGAGTAAATAACTCTATAGACAACATAAATAACAGAAACTTTATAAGTTTAAGTGTATCTGCAAATGGTGGCACAAAAGATGATATAAAAGCAAAGGAAAATATTGATTTTACCGCTACAGACGGTATAACAGTAGCTTACAACGCAAGTGTGAACAAATTTACATTCAGTGCTGATTTTGATTCAATTGCAAATAATAATGTTTTATCAAACAAATATGCAATGCTTGACGGAAGCAATTTGATAGCCACTAAAGGCTTCAAACAAGATGCTTGGCGAGGAGCTTTAGGTCTAACAGATGCTAACATAGCAAATATATTTGAGGAAGGAAAAGATATCTCTATAACAAAAAATAGCAATAATAATAAATACACTATCGCTTATACAGGCACAGGCGGCGGTACAGGCACAGGTGGAATGTCTGAAGCTGAAGTTAAAGAAATTATCAATAATTATATCGGTGGCAATATTATAAATCCTGCTAAATTTAATGAGAAACTTATAACTCACGATGTAAGCGAACGAAAAACAACAGAGAACAAAAGCATAATTGCCGCAATAAATAGAATAAATAAATATGGAATCGGTTTTGTGCATGTAAATGGTGGTGATATTACTCCAGATCCAACAACCGGTAAATCAGCAAATGATTCGTCTGCAGAAGGTACAAATGCAATTGCCATCGGTCCAAAATCACAAGCAAACAGAGATAATTCAATCGCTATCGGACTAAAATCACAAGCAAACGGTGAAAATTCGATTGCTATCGGCGTAGGTAATGTTGTAACCGGTAAAAATTCAGGTGCATTCGGCGATCCGACATATATAAATGGGGATAATTCATACGCAATCGGAAATAATAATAAAATTGATTCTGAAAATACATTTGTATTAGGAAATGAAGTTAGAGTCGGTGCAGATATGCAAGGCGCTGTAGTATTGGGAAGTGGTTCAACGGCGGTGGACAAAGCTATAGAAGTATCAAGAGCTGAAGTAAATGGTATAACTTATGATGGATTTAAAGGACAAGCAGCCGGCGGAATGATACTTTCTGTAGGTGCTAAGGGCGCCGAGCGACAAATCAAAAATGTTGCGGCAGGTAAAATTTTAAAGGACAGCACAGATGCCGTAAACGGAAGCCAACTATACGCTACAAATAAAATTATAGGAAATGTAGCAAATAGTGTAAAAAATGTAATCGGCGGCAATGCTAAGGTAAATAACAACGGTGAAATTTCAGCTTCAGATATAGGCGGAACCGGTCAAAACAATATAAATAACGCTATAGCTTATATAAACAAGAGAAATAAAAGCGGAAATTCATATATTGATATTGACGCACCTGAAGGAAGTGTATTGCCAAGTGTAAGCAAAGGTTCAAATTCAATAGCAATCGGTGCAGGATCAAGTGATGACAAACGTAAAAATGTAGTATCTGTCGGTAATGCAACAAAAGGTCTAAATAGAACCATCACAAATGTAGCACCAGGTAAATACGGCACTGATGCTGTAAATATGAATCAACTTTACGGCGTTGCCGGTGGATTGTCAAAACAAATCAATGACGTAAAAAAGAAATCGAGTGCAGGTATCGCAGGAGCTGTGGCTCTTGGTATGCTACCGCAATCAAATATTCCTGGAGATGCGCTTGTATCAATCGGTACAGGATATCATGACAGTGAAAGTGCAGTCGCACTTGGTATCAGCAAAACAAGTGACAACGCAAGATGGATTTTTAAAGGTGGCGTAAGCTATGACAGTCAAGATGAAGTAACAGCCGGTGCATCGGTAGGTTTTCACTTCTAATTAATTTTATAAGGCGTAGGAATTTCAGTTCTTAGGAATTTGAAATTCCGCGCTTTTATTTTTTAATTTTTTTCAAACTTCATAAAATAAATATCAAAAATTTCAACTTATATTTGCGCAATTTAAAATTTTATATTTTTCGTATCCGATAAAGTCAAAATGCGATTTTTGTTAACGGTGCTGAAGATTAAAATTTTATATTTATATTCGACAAATAGCAAAAAATATTTATTAAACTAAAAATAAACATAAATTTAATAGTTTAAGCAAAATCATAGTTTGTTATCATTATAATTACATTTGTGTGTTTAAAAAAGCAACATTTAGAAATCTTAGGAGGATTCAATGCAACCAGGAAAAGTGTTGGAATACGATTACACAATCGCAAAATGTTTCTTGTTCACAACTCTTGCATTTGGTATCATCGGAATGCTGATTGGCGTTTTAATAGCCTTTCAAATGGCGTTTCCGGATCTTAATTACCTTTTGGGAGAGTACGGAACATTCAGTCGCCTTAGACCGTTACACACAAATGGCGTAGTCTACGGCTTTATGCTTTCAGGTATATTTGCTACATGGTATTATGTAGGTCAAAGAGTTTTGAAAGTATCTATGGGTGAGTCAAAATTCCTAAAAACTATAGGATGGCTTCACTTTATTCTTTATGTAATTGTTATACTTTTAGCTGTTTTTTCACTATTTGCAGGTGTTACAACTTCAAAAGAATACGCGGAACTCGAATGGCCGATAGATTTATTGGTCGTTGTTGTTTGGGTTTTATTCGGTATGAGTATTTTCGGTCTCATCGGAATAAGACGTGAAAAAACTCTATATATTTCAGTTTGGTATTATATCGCTACATTCTTAGGCGTTGCGATGTTGTATCTATTTAATAATATGGAAGTTCCTACATATTTTGTAGCAGGTGTCGGCAATTGGTGGCACTCTGTATCAATGTATTCAGGTACAAATGACGCTTTAGTTCAATGGTGGTGGGGACACAATGCCGTCGCATTCGTTTTCACAGTTGCAATTATTGCTCAAATTTATTATTTCTTACCAAAAGAAAGCGGACAACCTATTTTCTCTTACAAGCTTTCGCTTTTTTCATTCTGGGGTTTGATGTTTGTTTATTTATGGGCAGGCGGACACCACTTGATTTATTCTACCGTTCCTGACTGGATGCAAACTATGGGTTCAGTATTCTCAATTGTGTTAATTTTACCAAGCTGGGGTTCAGGTATCAATATTTTGTTGACAATGAAAGGTGAATGGAATCAATTAAGAGAAAGTCCACTTATTAAATTTATGATTTTAGCTTCTACATTCTATATGTTCTCAACACTTGAAGGACCGATTCTTTCAGTAAAATCTGTAAATGCTTTGGCTCACTTTACTGATTGGATTCCTGGACACGTTCACGATGGAACACTTGGCTGGGTCGGATTTATGACAATGGCAGCTATGTATCATATGGTTCCAAGAATGTTCAAAAGAGAGTTATACTCTAAAAAACTTATGGATGCACAATTCTGGATTCAAACAACAGGTATAGTTTTGTTTTTCTCATCAATGTGGATCGCAGGTATCACACAAGGTATGATGTGGAGAGCAACAGACGAATTCGGTAACCTTGCTTACAGCTTTATTGATACTGTATCTGCTTTGCATCCTTATTATATTATAAGAGCTGTCGGTGGATTACTATACTTCATAGGTTTAGTAATGTTTGTTTATAATATTTTGAAGTCAGTCAGTTCAGGTAGACGCTTGGAAACTGAGCCTGTTAGCGCTTCACCTATGGCAGCGTAAGGAGGAAAGTTATGTTTAGTTGGTTAGAAAAAAATCCATTCTTTTTTGCAGTCGCTGTTTTTATTATTATTGCTTATGCAGGTATTGTTGAAATTTTGCCTGATTTTGCAAATAGTGCAAGACCGATAGAAGGCAAACAACCTTATACAACCTTACAACTTGCAGGAAGACAAGTTTATATAGCTGATAGCTGTAATGCTTGCCACTCACAACTTATAAGACCGTTTAAATCAGAAACCGATAGATACGGTGCTTATTCAAAAAGCGGCGAGTTTGTTTATGATAGACCATTTTTGTGGGGTTCAAAAAGAACAGGTCCTGATTTAATGCGTATAGGTAAAACAGGAACTACTGATTGGCATGAAAATCATATGAAAGATCCACTTTCTGTAGTGCCTGGATCTGTAATGCCTGCGTATAAGCATATGTTTGTAAAAAATGCAGACATAGATACCGCTTATGCTGAAGCTGTTACAGTACAAAAAGTTTTTGGTGTTCCTTATAACAAAGAGGGCATGACAAAACTCGGTGCTACACTTGATGAAGAAAAAGCTGCGGTGATGGCAGAGGCGAAAGTAATTGTTGATCAAATGAAAGATCAAGATGTAAAAGATGCGTTTAAGAATGGCGAAATAAGACAAATTGTAGCCTTAATCGCATATCTAAATAGCCTAAAATAAGAAAGGCTTGAACGATGAGTATGGAATTTATCCGCGAGCTTCAAGCTTATGGATTTATATTTTTTATTATATTTCTTTGCGTAGTGCTTTATGGTTATTATTACCATTTATATAAAAGCGAAAAAACAGGTCGCAGAAATTATGAAAAGTATGGAAATTTAGCACTTGATGATAATATCGGTGATGAAATTTTGGAACCAAAATCATCGCAAGAGGATGCAAAAAAGGAGCTATAAATTATGGAAAAATCTTTTTTTAATTTAAGTGATAATGTAAATACACTTTCACTTTTGGGAGCTTTATTGATTTTGCTTATTAGCTTTTTTGTTATAAAAGGCTATTTTAACAAAATGAAAGAAAAATCAAATAAAGAATTGTCAGGTGATACATGGGATGGCATTGGTGAACTTCATAATGATTTACCGGTAGGTTGGGCTATCACATTTATCTTATTGATTGTTTGGGCTATCTGGTATTTTATGATGGGATATCCTTTGAATTCATATTCTCAAGTAGGTGAATACAATGAAGAAGTTGCAGCTCATACAGCAAAATTTGAAGAGAAATTTGTAAATGCCGATCAAGAAACTCTTGTTCAAATGGGCGAAGGAATTTTCTTTGTTAAATGCTCACAATGTCATGGTGTTTCAGGTGACGGAATAAACGGCAAAGCAAGAGATTTAAGCAAATGGGGAAATGAAGAAGGTATTTATAATACTATTATAAAAGGATCAGCAGGTCTTGGATATGGTGGTGGAGTTATGCTTCCAATGGGAAATGGTCTTATACAAAATGAAGATGAAGCTAAAGCTGTTTCAGCTTATATAGCTAAAGAAATTTCGGCTGTTAAAACTACAAAAAATCCTGAACTTGTAGATCAAGGTAGAGAACTTTATGCAAATACTTGTGCCAGTTGCCACGGTGTAGACGGCAATGCGGAGGCTAGCGGAATGGGAGATATTTATCCGAGCATTTCAAATTACGGATCAAGCAAATTCGTAGTAGATGTGCTAAATCGCGGTAAAAAAGGTACTATCGGAGCAGAAGATGGTGTAAAAGATGGTATCGGCGAAATGCCTAATTTCCATAATATGTTAAATGATACTCAAAAGAAAGCAGTCGGCGAGTTTATCATTTCTAATTTTGCAAAATAAAGGAGCATAAAATGGAAAATACAAGTAGACATATATTCGGATTGAACGGAATTACCGGAATGCTAATCGCAACTGTTTTGTTACTGACTATTTTAGCAGGACTTACATATCTTGGAATTTTGGCGCAACAATCAGTTGCAGAACAACCATATAGCTATACAAATGCTGAGCAGGTTAAACAATCAAGCAGTATAGAAGTGGCAAAAGAGACAATGAAAATTAAGGAGTAAAAAATGGCATCTTTAATGGAAAAAATCATTGTAGTTGGCTTGGTGGTTTTGGCTGTAATTACTGCGTGGTCAGTTTTGACTCCAAATCATCTTTTCATCGGCTGATGATGAAAGTATTTAAGTTTAAGGGCGGTTTTTTAATCGCCCTTTTTTTAATTTTGGCTCAAAGTTTAAGTGCTGATAATTTTGTAATAAATAATGACAAAATTTTAAGCAGTCAAGTAAGCTCTGAACTGGAAACAATCGGTGCTGAATTAAAATCAAAAACAGGCGTTGGTTTATATGTTGCCGTCTTTGAAAGTTTATACAAAAACGCTGAAAATATGGCGCCGAATAATCTGAAAGAACAAGATATAAATCAAGCGTTAAATAAAAAAGCGGGCGAATTAACTTCAAAATTTTCTCAACCTTATATTTTGCTGATTCTAGTCCAAAAAGAGCATAAGATAAAAATTTTTAATTCAAAAGGTGCGGACACATTATTTGATAAAGAGCAAGTGCTTAGCCCTATGCCCAATAGCGGCACAATCATTCCTATTTTGGTATCTAAAAAAGGAAAGGATATATATAATGCCGCTGTATTGAACGGGTATGCCGATATCGCCGATCAGGTTGCAAGTAGCCAAAATGTGAAACTCGCAAGCTCTATCGGCAACGCAAATAAAAATGTTTTAAACGGTATCAGGTTTATTTTTTACGGCACAATAATTTTAGTCGTCGGCGCGTTTGTTTTCAGAAAATTTAAAGGTAAAAAATGAACGAAAAAAATAAAAAAACTTTTTGGCCTTACGGCATTATATTAGCGATTTTCGCGATAATTGTCGCGTGCATTGTAACGGTTATAATTTCGCTTGATTATCCGGTTTATAAAGATAATTTTTATTTTGATCAATATCAGGATGTGGATAATAACTACAACGAAATTCAAATTTCACAAGCAAAATTTGATAAAAAATACGCAGTGGAGTTTATACCTGGAAATGCCAAAGTAGGACAAAATTTTAATGCAAAATTTAAAATTACACCAAAAGATGGATTAAATTTAAAAGATTTAAAAGCTCAAATTCTATTTACCAGACCGGACAGTTCGAAATTCGATAAAAAGTTTGAAGCCAAGTTAAAAGACAATATTTTTGAAGCGAATTTTATTCCAGGCAAACCTGGCAGATGGCAAATTTTAGTTAAAATCACAGATACAAAAGATACCGGTTTTTTCAAATTTGAAATAAAAGCGGATAAATAATGCAGCTTTTCGTATTTTCCACAAGGCGAAAAATCAGAGCGTTTTTAGATAAAACCTGCGAAAACGAACTTCTTCAAAAAACAGCTTCATTAGGCGAGTTTTTCGGTAAATGTGTCAAAGTGAACAAACTTTGCAAATGCCAAAAAATAGAGCAAATTTTATTTATGCGTGAAGCTTGCAGAGTTGTAAAACAGGCAAATGAAACGTTGAAATTTCCTTTGGAATTTTACGAGTTTATGAAAAACAGCGATTATCTTTTCTCTTTTTTCAAAGAACTTGCCGCGGAGAAAAAAAGTATAGATGATCTTGATATTAATGATACATACGCCAGTTATAGCGAACATTTAAAAATTTTATCTCTTGTGCTTGAAAATTATAAAAGTCTATTGAATCAAAACGGCTTTTTTGATGAAATAACGCTTCCTTATATTTATGAAATAAATCAAAAGTTTATTAAAAATTACTCTAAAATTTTCATTGAAATTGATGGAATTTTATCAAATTTTGAATTTGAAATTTTAACTGAAATAAGCAAAATTTGCGATGTTACGGTAAAATTTCAGGTAAGCGGATTAAATACGAAGCTGGTTCAAAAATTTAGAGAGTTTTCAGGTGCAGATTTTGACAATGAAAAAATTTATGAGCTTAATTTAAGTAAAAAAAAGATAGAAAATGTAAAATCCGCCCCTCAAAATTTAAAGGTTTCGCTTCGCGCATTTTCTTTAAGAAGTTTGCAATGCGCCTTTGTATTTGAAAAAATTTCAAGCTTTATTCAAGCAGGAATTAATCCTAAAAATATCGCCGTGATACTTCCTGATGAAGATTTCGCCGAGATTTTAATAGCGCACGATAAGGCGCTTGCAAATAGAATGCTGAATTTTGCAATGGGTGAAAAATTCAGCAGCAGCGCTTTTTTTCAGATTTTGGAAAAATTTACGAATCTTGCTAAAAACGGTATTTTTATTGATTTGAAAGATCAGGATAATACTCAATGGAGTGAAAATACGGTATTTTTTCAAAAAAATCTGATAGATGCCGATTTATATGAAAATTTTATGAAAAATTTCGGTATGTGCGCAAATTTTGAAGTATTCAAAGAGATTATTCTGCAAATCGCCGAAAATACAAAAAATGCGGATAAAATTTTGGCCGAACCTCTGTTTGAAATTTCTATTTTAATGCAAAAAAACAAATCGGCAAATCTGACTTTCGGTAATCTTTGCGAAATTTTACTTTCTTTACTCAGTGAAATTAAAATTGATGATGTAAGTGGCGGCGAAGTAAGTGTACTTGGCATTTTGGAAAGCAGGGGAATGAAATTTGACGGTGTTATTATAATCGATTTTAACGACGATTTAATTCCAAAAAGAGTAAGCGCCGAGATGTTTTTAAGCAGTAAAGTTCGTGCGAAAGCAGGGCTGATCGGGCACGAAGATAGAGAAAATTTGCAAAGATTTTATTATGAGAGTTTGATTAAAAATGCGAAAAAAGTTGCGATAAGCTATCAGGAAAATGAAGATAAAATTGTTTTCAGATTCGCGAAAAAATTTGACATTATTGATGATACGGATTATAGTGATGAAGCATATCTGCACGTTTTTGCGAATAGAAAAAATAAGATTTTTTCTTTTTTACAAAATGATGATCCGGTTTGCAAATCAAAACTTTTTGACGACGCACTTTCTTTCAGCAAACTTGATGTTTTTTTGTCTTGCAAACGCAAATATTATTATGCTTATTTGGCGAATATAAAAGAGCCCAAAAAGCTTGAAACGCAGTTGGATTTTGCTTCAAAAGGCTCTTTAATTCACGAAGTTCTACAAAAAATTTATAATGATTTCGGAACTTTTAATGAGCAGAAATTCGCAGAAGTTTATACACAAATTTCAAAAAAATACATAATCAGTGATTTTGAAAGAGAGTTGAGTTTTTACCGTATAAAAAAAGTAAATGATGAAATTTTTACTGATTTTTTAAAACAGGGTTTTAATTTTGAAGCTGCTGAAAAACAAATGGAAACGGAGTTTTGCGGAGTAAAAATAAAAGGCAAAATCGACAGAATCGATAAAAATAAAAACGGAGAAACGCTTTTGAACGATTATAAAAGCGGTAACGTAAACGATAAATCATATCAGCTTGCTTTTTATAAAGCTCTTCTTGGGCTTGACGACAGCACGCAAAGTTATTTTATATCCATAAAAAATTGCGCAAAAATACCTTCTAAATTAGGAATAAATGTTGCGTATGAAAGCAAAGATAAAATTTATCCAAGTTTAAAGGATTTAATTTTTTCTCTTAAATTGAGCGCACAAAATGAGATGAAATTTTCGCGCAGCGATTATTTTGAAAAAGAAGCTAAAGAGTGTGATTTCTGTCCTTATAAAATCATCTGCAAAGGAGAAATCGCGTGAGCTTTTTAAATGAAAATAATCGTTATGAAGCTTTGCAGGCAAGTGCAGGAAGCGGAAAAACTCACGCTTTGACGAAAAGATTTGTTGAGCTTATGCTTGACGGGGCTTTGCCGAATCAAATACTTGCGATAACCTTTACAAAAAAAGCTGCAAGCGAGATGAAATCGCGTATTGTAGAGGCTTTTTTGGACCTTGAAAATTCAAAAATTTTGCATGATGTGATGAATGATTTCGGCGAAAGCAAAGAGCAAATTTTAAATCGTCGTGATAAATTAAAAGAAAAATTTTTAAATCAAAATCTTAAAATTTATACGTTTGACGCTTTTTTCAGTTCTATTTTAAGGGCATTTGCTCTAAATTTAGGGCTTAGTTCAAATTTTAGCGTTGATGATAGTATTACAAGTATTCAAAACGAAAAATTTTTAAGTGAAATTTCAAAAAATGAACAAACTTTAAAAAATTTTGTAAGATATATTTTTGAGCGTGAGAGAAGTGATACTCAAGTTTATGATGATTTGGATAAATTTTGGAAAAACAATATTTCGCTTAAAAAAATTACTGACGCAAAGATACCAAGCAGCTTGGATTTTGAAAAGGAACGTGATAAATTTATAGATTATTTCGTATCTCTCGGGCTTAAAGAACGCGGCAAAAAAGCGCTTATAAAATCGCCGAGAGAGTTTTTAAAAATCACTCCTTTTGAAAGAGGATTTGATTACGGGGATTATAAAAAATCTTATAATAAAGATGAAACTAATAGAATAGATGCTATGTTTGAGTGCGTTAAAAAGGCGCTTAAAAAGTATTTCGACGATTTGGAAGCATACAGCAAAAGCGGTCTTGCAGGTTTTTTGGAAACTTATAGAAAAGCCAAACATGATGTAAATAAAAAACTTGATTCTGTTAGTTTTGCCGATATTTCATCTTTGGCGTTTTATATTCTTTGCGGAGAAGGTAAAATTGATTCTGATGCCCTTTATTTTCGCCTTGATGAGCGGATCACCCATCTTTTGATTGACGAATTTCAAGATACAAATATAACGCAATACCAAATTTTACTTCCTTTGATTGATGAGATCGTCTCAGGGCTTGGCACGTCTTTGGGAAGTTTTTTTTATGTCGGCGATATAAAACAGAGCATTTACAGATTTCGCGGCGGCAAAAAAGAAATTTTTACCGATTTAAAAAATAGATACGAACAAATCGTATATGCGGACGAATTAAAAAATAATTATCGTTCGCTTCCTATTCTTGTGGATTTTGTAAAGGAAAAATTTATTACAAAATATGAAAATAAATTTGAAGCCATTGCCGTACAAAAAAGCGGCGGATTCGTAAGAGTTGTAAGTACAGAAAAAGACGAAATTATAAAAAATATCGTAAATCAGGTCATTTGGCTAAAAGCACACGGCGAAATAGAGGAAAATATCGCTATTTTGTGCTGGCAAAATAAAGAAGCCGATACTATAAAAAATGCGCTGAATGACGCTAAAATCGATGCCAATACACAAAGTTCCGTTCAAATTTCAAATTACGCTTTGGTTAGAGCAATTTTGGAATTTATAAAATTTTGCATTTTTGACGAGAAAATTTATGCTGAAAATGTAAAAACGATTTTGGGTTTTTGTGCCGATAAGATTGATATAAATATGAAACAAAGCGTGCCCGATACGCTAAAAAAAATCTGTAAAATTTTAAAAATAAATGAAGCGGACGAAAATATTTTGTATTTTTTTGAAATCGCCAACGGCTATAAAAATCCGGTAGAGCTTATATTTGCCGATATAAAAACTGAAATTTTTTCCAAAAATACAAACGGCGTAAAGATTATGACCGTGCATAAGTCAAAAGGTCTTGAATTTCCGAACGTAATATTTTGTGATAAACTCGGTAAAGATAGAGCAGATTGCAGCGACTTTTTGTGTGAGTTTAATTTCGATTTATTTAATGGAAATAATTTTAATGAGTGTTGGGAAGTAAGCCAAAAAATAAAATGCAAAGAAAATATCGATAAAAATTACGGAAAATTGCTTGAAAAAGTGCAGGAGCTTGACAGTAAGGAGATTATAAACGAACTTTATGTAGGAATGACAAGGGCCGAAAATTCGTTGGTTATCATAAAAAATAAAATAGACAATAATAGCAACGACATTTCTTATTTCGATAAAATTTTAGATATCAAAGATGGCGAAATCGGCAAGTTCGAACCTGCAAAGCGGAAAATTTCAAAACAAAAAACTTACAGAAGCGAAAAAATAATCCTGCAAACGGTATCGCCGCAAAATGAAAAAAAAGATGATGAATCAAACGCTACATACGCAAATTTGGATAAAATTTATTTTGGTGAGGCTGTGCATTATGCTTTGGAAATGAGCGAAAATTTCAGCGTAAATGAAATAGACGAGCTTATAAATCTTACTAAAAACTGTTACGGACAATTTTTAAACAATCAAAATTTTACGGATTTAAAAAATCGACTGAAATTTTTGTTTGAAAATAAACAGTTTAAAGAAATTTTAAAAGACGGTGAGAGTTTAAAGGAACAGCCTTTAAAATTTAACGGTAAATTAAAGCAAATGGATCTTTTAGTGCGAAAAGACGGTGAGTTTTGTATTGTGGATTATAAGACTTCGTGTGAATTTGAAGAAAAAAATATCAATCAGGTAAACGGCTATAAAAATGCGATGAAAACGCTTTTCGGCGAATATAAAATTTCAGCTTTTATAGTTTTTTTACTAAAAGATTGCGCTCAAATTTTAGAAGTTTGATTTAAAAGAGTGTGAAATAAATTTTTAAAATAAATTTGTTAATATAATGTTTTCAGCTAAAATTTTTTAAAGTTCAAAAATTGATTTTATAAGTTTTTGAAGTTTGTAATTAAATATTTTAATAATCAAAAGGGCGGTAAATTCTAAATTCCAGCCCGTTTCTTTAAATAATTTTTTCAAAATTCTTATCATTAAGTGTAATTTTATATCTTTACCTTTTAAATACTTGGAATAAATTTATAAAAAGCCTAAAATGATTAAAAATTTAATGTATAAATTTTTGCATTTTTGGATAAAAGTAAGAAAATTTTTATTGTGTAAAATTTTAAAAATATTTTTTGTGCGTATAAAATTTAATGAATTATCCGAAATTTTTTATTTTCTGATCTTAAACAAATATGTAAAAATGTAAAAAATTACGCTGATTATAATTAAAATTATGCTTAAAATAGCCGCCTTTTTTATATCTCCGTCAAAAGTCGCATTATAAATTGCAGGCGATATCGTATCGGTTTTACCGATTATATTTCTGCCAAGCAGCAAACTTGACCGCTAAATAAAATGAAGCTTACGATTTTGCATTGTGCCATAATTCAAGTCTAATTTTTGGATACATGGGAAGCGTAAAATTCAAATCAGGCGAAAAATCTTTAAAAAAGCGGTTGTGACGTAATTTAATGCGATAAATTTTGCGCAAACGATTTAAAAGAAATTTATGAATATAGAAATAAATTTTTTAAAAATTCTATAATTTTAGCAAGCGGCGGAAATTTACAAAATTTGAGCGAATTAGCAAATATTGCAACGGCGTCATAACTTCGGCAGCTTATAATGCAAAGCCGGCAAATGTAAAAGTAAAAATTTTTTAAGATGCTGTTTAAAATAAAATCGGTTTTAATGTTTTGGCATTTTTTGTCGGTTTGTTCGTAAAATTTCAGTTATTAAAATTCTTGCGGTTTTTAGATAATCGTGCCGGTAATCTTTACAAAAACTTTATAAAATAAAAAATTACGTTAAAAATTACAAATACTTAAATTTAAGATTTTAAAAATTGATTTTTAAAATAGAAATAAAATTCGCCTCGAAATTTAATATCTTTAATAGAGCCTGATTTTTAAAAATTTCGGTGAAATTTAGTTCCAACCTTCAAAATTTTACATCGATAAACAATAATTTTTTGGCTCTTTGCAGGATAATTTTTAAAATTTGGACTCCAAAATTTTAAAAGATAAAATTTGTTTTAGTTGAATTAAAAAAAAATTGTTTGCAGCTGAAATCAAAAATCACTGTTTTTTCAATAAATTAAATTTTGCTTATCCGAAATTTACAGGATCTATGTCGATTTCCGTATTCGGCAGATGTTTTATAGCATTAGCCGCGTTTATAAGCGGAGTGTGAGAATTCGCTCTGATTAAAATTTCAAAGCGGAATTTTCCTGCCAAAAACTTTGTTCCGGCTTTACCATGCCCGATTATGCTTATATTCTGGCAAGTTTTTAAAATTTCTACCGCTTCGTTTAAAATTTCAAGTCCTGTTTTTTCATTTTTATTTGAAATCAAAATCCGTAAGAGCCTTTTAAACGGCGGATAAAGGTTTTTTCGATACTCTTTTTCGTCGTTTAGAAATTCATCATAATCATCAATATAACTTTCAAAAAAATCGCGCTCACCGGTTTGCAATATAATTTCTCCTTCTCCGTTTCTGCCGGCTCGTCCGGCTACTTGCATAGCAAGAGCCAACGTTTTTTCGCGCGCGCGAAAATCTGGATAATTCAGCTGATCGTCAAGTCCTAAAATCACGGCAAGAGCCACATTATGATAATCGTGTCCTTTGCTGAGCATTTGAGTGCCCACCAGAATGTCGATTTTTTTGTCGTTAAATTCACTTAAAATTTTTTCAAGCTTTTTTTGTGTTGTGATTTCGTCTCTATCGAATTTTGTAATTTCGGCGTTTGGAAAATTTTCCTGCAATACTTTTAAAATTTCACTAGTTCCGATTTTTTTGGCTTCAAAAGTTTCGCTTTTGCATTTTTGACATCTTGCTTTGTAAAATATGGAATATCCGCAGTAATGGCATTTTAAAGCATTTTGATCGGCGTGATAACTTAATCCCAAATCGCAAAACGGACATTTCATAAGCGCTCCGCAACTTTTGCAAATCAGATATCTGAAATTTGCGCGCACAGGCACGAAAACAATTACTTGCTTATCCGCTTCCAAAGCTTTTTTTATATGAGAAATTACGGTTTTAGAGACTTCCCCGATATTTTCATCATAAATAAAACTTTTTTTGCTTTCAAAAAATGTGCCTTTAAGTCTGTAAAACGGTTGTTTGCCTATTGTAGTCAGGCTTGGTGTGGCTGAGCCTAAAACGACTTTGACGCCCATTTTTTTTGAAGCGAAAAGAGCCAAATCTCTTGCGTTATATCTTGGTTTTTGACCGGATTTATAGCTATCGTCATGCTCTTCATCGACTATTATAATTCCTAAATCGCTAAACGGCAAAAATAGCGCAGAGCGTGCTCCTGCTATTATTTTTATATCGCCTGATTGAAGTTTTTCCAGAATTTCACATTTTTTTGCTTTTGTGATTTTAGAGTGCCAAACGCCTAAAGATTCCCCGAAATAATTTTTAAGGCGCTTTGTCATTTGCGGGGTCAGCGCGATTTCAGGCATTAAAAAAAGTGCCTGATTATGAGTTTTTAACGCATTTATGATGAGATTTATATAAATTTCACTCTTACCGCTTCCAGTGTCTCCAAAAATTAGACTTGAATTATGGCGCAATGCAAAATCGTAAGCTTCGTTTTGTTTGGCGGTCAAGTTTGCTGATTTGGTAAATTTAAAAGTTTTAAAGCTTTGTGAAATCAGCGGCTCGAAGATTCCGAAAGCTACGCCGATTTCACAAGTATAATAGTAACTTATAAATTTTGCCAGTTCGCACTGAAATTCGGTAAAACGAGTTTCACAAACTTCTAAAATTTCTTTTGTCTTAAATTTCGGCTCATCACAAATGCTTAGTATTACACCTGACTTTTCACTGTTTTTAAGACTTATTTTGACTATTTTAAAATTTGAAATTTGAAGTATGGAAGAATAAATCAGCGGTTTTTGGTTTGAGCCCAAAACCGCTATTTTGTAAAAATACATTAAAAATCAGTAGCCGAGCATATCACAAGCCGTGCCTGTGCATGTTATATTTCCGTTAGTCGTGTCATATGTAAAATTTGCGCATTTACCCGCCGCTACGCAGCCTTTAAAACTATTTGCGTTTTGTGCGTCTTGTGTCCAGCCATTTTTATCGTTTCCTGCTTTTATGCCGCCTTGAACGACATTTGAGAAATTAGCTCCCAATTCAGGCCATCCTATATTTCCTCTCATCATATTTTGAGATCTTTTTAGCGAAATTCCGCTTCTTATAGAAGCCAAATCGCCACGCATTTTAGCAATAGTGGCATCATCTCTTGTGGCAGCCAGGCGAGGAACGGCAATACCTGCTAAAATTCCTAAAACAACAATAACAAATATAAGTTCAATCATTGTAAAAGCTTTTTTCATAATAAATCCTTTGATTTAAAATTCTTTTAATTATATTATATTTTGTGTAAAAAATCTATAAATTTGAAATTTTCGCCAAATTTTGACCGAATTTTATACTTTCGCCACGGTTACACGAAAATTTCAAGCTCTCATTTTCAGCGATTATTACGATAGTGGAACCCAACTCAAAATTTCCCAGATGTTCACCCTTTTTTATTTTTAAATTTTCGTAGTTATATTTTGAAATTTGACGATTTTTGGCGTTTGTTTTGATTCTGTCGTCAAAATCGAATTTCATTTTTCCGACATTCAAAGCTCCCACAAAAACAAGCCATAAAAATGCGTCATTAGCCATTTTACACTTTAAAATCACGCGCTCATTTTTCTCATACACTCGTGGAATTTTAAGTAAAACTTTTGCCGCTACGCTATAAAGATCAGCAGGAATATAAAGCGCTGAAAGCACTGAAATATCACAAGGTGCGTGATAATGATGATAATCTTTCGGTGAAAGATAGATATTCGCATACTCGAAATTTTGCTTTTTTTGCGGTGCGAGTTCGCCTAAAAGCTCTTTTATGTCGTATTCACGCCCTTTTATGCTGAAAGCTTTAAAACTTTCGCTTTTGCCGCATTCAAAAATCATTCCATCGCTTGGACTTATAAAATCATTCCGTAAATCGGAAAAATCACGCTGTTTTATTAATGAACGTGTAAAAAGCTCATTTAAACTTTTATAGTTTTCTACGTTTTTAAACTCACTCATATCGATATTAAAAGCTTTTATATATTGTTTATTTATAAAATTTTGTAACTTGCTCGGAAAATGAAAATTTGCCAGCATTCCAAAAATTTTTGATACAAAATTTCTCAAATTTTTCTCCTTAAATTTAAAATTGCAATTTCGCTTGGAGCCAGAAATCTGATCGGCGGTCCCCAAAAACCCGCTCCGCTGCTTACATAAATTTGTCTGTTTTTTTCTTTATAAAGTCCATAAAGATAGCCATTTGCAATCTTAGCTAAAATGGAAAACGGAAAAATCTGCCCTGCGTGAGTATGTCCGCAAATAAACAGATCGACTAAATCGTCTTCTGCGTAATCTCTCACAAATTTCGGCTGATGAGCTAAAACTATTCTCGGTAGTCCAGGTAGAGTCTCTTTTAAAGCCTTTTTGAAATTTACTTCGTATCCGAATTGTGGTGCCGCGATGTCATTCAGACCGATTAAGTTTATATTTTTAAAAACTTCATTTTCATTTTGTAAAACGCGAAAATTGCGCGATTCAAGCGCATTTATAAGTTCTAAAGCACCACGGTAATATTCGTGATTTCCTGTTACAAAAAATTTCGGCTGTTCAATTCTGTCGAAATCATCCAACAAATCGCCTATATCGCCCGCTTTGATGTCAAACATATCGCCTACGATTAAAAGCGCGTCAAATTTTTCAGATAAAATTTTATTTACCAAATTGTGCACGAATTTTTTATCTATAAAATTTCCGATATGAAGGTCGCTAATGACGCAAAAACTTACCTGTTCTTTTAAATTTCTGATAAAAATTTCAGTTGTTTTTACTTTCGGGGTTTTAATTGCGTTAAAAAAACTTTTAAAAAGTGTGCTGAAAAACAGAATTATAAGCCCGAAATTTATGCAATTTTTTAAAATTTCCCTTCTTTGCGGATCAAATTCGACTCTTTCCAGGCTTAAATTCAGGATATAGAAAATCAGACAAAAAAAGAAAAGTAAAAAATTCGCCCCCATCATAAAAACGGAAAATTTTCTTGCCAAAATTTCAATAAAATTCGATGAAAAATTTAAGTTTAAAGTTATAAAAAAAATCGATGAACAAAAGAAACAAAAAATGCAGATAAATGCCGAAATTTTGATGTTAAAATACTGTTTTAAAATTTCAAAAATTATTAAATTAAGTAAGAAAAAAATTGCAATTGAAGCGACTATAAATTTCAATTTAATTTCCTAAAATTTTTTCCAATTCCGCGGCGTCTCGGATTTCTAATTTTCCATTTTTATCCGTAATTAAAATTTTCTCTTTTTTAAAATTTGCCAAAATTCTTGAAAGCGTTTCTTGCGAAATGTTCAGATCATTTGCAGTTTGCGTTTTTTTCTGTTTTAAAAATTTATCAAAATTATTCAGCAAAAATTGCGCCGTTTTTTGCTCCGCCGAAAGTATCAGACTGTCGCTTACAAAGCCTTCGATAGCGCAAACTTTTTTGGAAACCGAGCGCAAAAGTTCCAAACAAATTTCCTGTTTGCAAAAAAAGTTCGCTTTAAATTTTTCGTAATCTATTTTTAAAATTTCGCCGCTTTTCGTAAAAACGGCGCTTGCAGGAAATTCCATTTCTTCGAAAATCGCCACTTCAGCGACAAAACACGGCGCCTTTAAGATATGCAGAACTATCTCTTTTGCGCGCGCTGCGGTTTTGTAAATTTTTACTTCGCCGCTTAGTAAAAATAGTAGATATTTGCTTTTTTCTCCGGCAAAAAACAAAATTTCATCTTCATTATAATGCTTTACAAAACTGATATTTTGTAAAATTTCGCGCTCATTTGCGTCAAGTTTGCTGTAAAACGGCAATTTTTCAAACTTCATTTTTTAAGTAAATCTCTAATTTCGCTTAAAAGTTTAACTTCGTCGTTAGGCTCAGCAGGCGCCTTCGGCTCTTGTTTTTCAGGTTTTTTCAGTTGATTGATTGCTTTAATGGCTAAAAAAATACAAAATGCGATTATCAAAAAATCAATCGTAACTTGTATAAAATTGCCGTAGTTTATCGTTACGGCAGCATTTTCTCCGACAGCTTCTTTTATTGTTATTTTTAGATCCGTAAAATTTACGCCACCTGTTAAAACGCCGACAACAGGCATAATTACATCGCCTACGAGAGAACTTACAATTTTACCGAAAGCACTTCCTATTACAACGCCCACAGCCATATCTATGACATTGCCTTTTACGGCAAATTCTTTAAATTCTTTTATGAAGCTCATAAAATGCACCTTTTAATAAAATAATACCATTTTACACATTTAAGCTTTAAATTTTGCTTTTTATCATATAATAGCCGCAAAAAAGTTAAGGAAATTTTATGTACAGATTTGCACCAAGCCCTACAGGAGATATGCATATAGGCAATTTGCGCGCTGCGATTTTTAATTATATATGCTCACTGCAAGATAAAAGCGGATTTATTTTGCGTATCGAGGATACCGATACAGCGCGAAATATCAGCGGAAAAGGCGAAGAGATAAAAGAGATTTTAAAACAATTCGGTATAAAATGGGATAAACTTTATATTCAAAGCGAAAATTTGAAATTTCACCGCGAGCTTGCAAGCAAACTTTTAAATGATAAAAAGGCATTTTGTTGTTTTTGCAGTGAAGAAGAGCTTGCCGCAAAAAAAGCCGCTGCAAAAAAAGCCGGCGTGGCTTATCGCTACGATGGAACTTGTGAAAAGCTTAGTGATTTGGAGGTTTTAAATTGTGAAAAACCTTTTGTAATTCGTATGAAAAAACCGAATCGCATTTTGAAATTTAATGATTTAATCAAAGGCGAAATCGGTTTTGAGCCTGAAAATATTGATAGTTTCGTCATTATGAGAGTTGATAAAACGCCTACTTATAATTTCGCCTGCGCAGTTGATGATATGTTGGAAGGCGTAACCTGTGTCATTCGTGGTGAAGACCATGTATCAAATACGCCAAAACAAAATTGGATAAGAGAGTGTCTTGGTTATACGGAGGAAATTTCTTATGCGCATTTGCCGATAATTTTAAATGAAGATGGCAAAAAAATGAGCAAAAGAGAGAACAGCTCATCTGTTAAATGGCTTTTGCAAAGCGGATATTTACCGGAAGCCATCGCAAATTATCTGATTTTGCTTGGAAATAAAACGCCGTGTGAAGTTTTTACGTTGGATGAAGCGGTGGAGTGGTTTGATATAAGTAAAATTTCTAAAAATCCTGCGAAATTTGATATAAGCAAACTCGCATTTTTAAATAGAGAGCACATCAAAAGAGCTGATTCTGCACGTTTAGTTGAGGTTTTCGGACTGGATGAGAGTTTTTCAGAGCTGATTAAATTTTATACGCAAGAAGCAAGTCTGGTCGGTGAAATAAAAGAAAAAATAAAATCAATTTTTTCTAAAAAAGAAATTCCTGCCGAATTCGCTGAAAACGTTAAAATTTTAAAAGATGAAATTTTGAAAATTAAAGAACTTCCTGAAAATTTTGAAAATTTCAAAGAAATTTTAACGAAAGCCACAAATTTAAAAGGCAAAAATTTCTTTATGCCGCTTCGCATTTTGCTTACAGGTGCAAACCATGGACCGGAATTAAAAGAGCTTTATCCGCTTTTGCGTTCACAAATCAAAAGGATAGTTAATTTATGATTTTAAAGACTTTTTTGATAGCGATAGCTGAAATTTCGCATATCGCGATTTACGCTTATACGATTGTGATTTTTATAGCTTGTATTCTTAGTTTTGTCAGGCCCGATCCATACAATAAATTCGTGCAGATTATTTACCGCTTGAGTGAGCCTGTATTTGCATTTTTTCGTCGTAAAATTCCAACGACTTTCGGCGGACTTGATCTTTCGCCGTTAATTGTATTTTTTATCTTGGCTTTTATTGATAAATTTTTTGTAAGGCTTTTACTTGAATTTGCTTATTCGATGTAGTGTTATTTGCGCTATTTTGTACGGTTTTGCGGTAGGCGAAATTTTGCCATATGAAAAGCTTAAAAACGAGCCGAAATCTTTGGCGAAAGATTATTATATTTACAGACTTGCCGATGAAACAAAGTATAATAAAAGCGAACTTGCCGTGCTTAGAAATGATGTATATCGTTATAAAGGCAAACTTGCGAAAAAACTTGACGCTATTTTGGGAGCTGAAAAAATTAATAAAAAATGTGCCGGTTTCGGTATAAAAAATATTTTAAAAGCCGACGATGCTTGTAAAAAAGTCATAATAAATCCGAATTTTATCAGCAGACTTTCATCAAAAAATCGCGCCGTTTTGCTCAATGAACTTGTAAAATTTCCAAATTTAATCAATCTTATAAACGGCATGAACGCCAAAAATCCTGCAATTTATTTTGCAGATACTTTAGACGTGGAAAATTATTTCATATATTTTAATTCTTTAAGCCAAAAAGAGCGTGAGATAAAATTTAACTTTGAATTGACGCCCGATTTTGCAAATGCTTTGTCTCAAACATACGCTTTTAAAGGAATGTTAGAAGATATTGTTATAAAAGATAAAATGCAAATTTTAGCGCATTCTTTATTGTATATAAATCCTGCTAATTTGGGTGATGAAATAGCATTTTTACTTGGAATAAACGCCGTTAAATTTAAGTCGGACGATAAAGCTTTCGGATTTTTTAAAGCCGCCGCCTATAATTCAAAAAAAATCGGAATTTCTCAAAATGCAAAATTTTGGATGTATCTTATAAATGGTGATAAAACGGCTTTAAAAGAGCTTGCAAATAGCGATTATTACGATATTTATTCAATAATCGCAAAAGAAAAACTTGGAAACAGAACATTAAGCGTAATTATTCCGAAACCTTCTTTAAACGCGCCAAAAAATTATGATATCAGTGATCCGTTCGCCTGGGTAAAAACTAAAAATAAAGCTGACGTTGCAAATGAAGCTGAGCTTAAAAAAATGGCGATGTTCTTTGATACGAAAGCTACAATCGGCGAATACAGCTATATAATGAATAAACTTAATAAAAAAGATAATTTTTATGCGATGCCTTTTATGGAATTTATAGGCACGGACGATTTGCGCAGGCAGGCTCTTATTTTAGCACTTGCAAGGCAGGAAAGTAGATTCGTTCCATCAGCAATTTCAACATCTTATGCACTTGGAATGATGCAGTTTATGCCATTTGTGGCGAATGACATAGCCAAAAAGCAAGGCTTAGCGGAATTCGATCAGGACAATATGTTTAAACCTGAAGTCGCTTATAAGTTTGCAAATATACATTTGGATTATTTGGAAAATTATTTAATCAGCCCTGTTTTTATAGCTTACGCTTACAATGGCGGTGTCGGCTTTACAAACAGAATGCTGAAAAATGGGCTTTTTGATAAAAAAGGCAAATATGAACCGTATCTTGCAATGGAACTTGTGCCTTATGCCGAAAGCAGGGATTATGCTAAAAAGGTATTGGCAAACTTTGTAATCTACGCTCAAATTTTAGGTCTTAAAGTCTCGGCGGAAGATGAAATTTTAAAACTGAGCAGTTCTGAAAAAAGTGACAAAGTTCGCTGAAATTTTACTATTTGCGGTCTTTTAAAAATATTTTTTGATAAATTTTTTAAAGCAAAATTTTAAAAATCGGCGTTTTCTTATTAAAAAATAATATTCGGTTTATTTTTACTATCTAAAATTTTTAATTTTATTAAAAATATAACAGTCGGAAAATTTGCTGATTACGGTTTTTAAATAGCAAAATTAACAGAATTTTATGATGCGGCTTTGATAAAAATATCTGCAAAATTTATAAAACGACTTTTATCAAATTTGAGCGTTATTTAAAGCAAAATTTAAATGCTTTTTAGGTTTTTTAATATTTTTAGATTTCAAAATGACATTTTGAAAGTGCATACAAAGCGCGATTTTTCCGATTAAAAATAAATTTGAATAAAAATTTTAATGTCGCATAAAAAACGTAAAATATGGGAAATCTAAAAATTCATTTAAAATTTTGCATTTTTCGGCAAGTTTTGTGTTATTTTAAAGTAGCTTTTATAATTTGCGTCTCTTAAAACGTCAAAATTTAAATAATAAAAAACTCTTTTTTAGCGATTTGATAAACAGCTTGAAATTTAAAATTTGCGGTTTTATTCTTTAAAAATTTTGCGAAATTACAGTAAAAGTGCAAATTGATATAAAAAATAATTTTCTGATAAAATTTAGTGGAATTTTAAAATTCCACTAAATTGATTTTAAGCCAAAAATTTTTCCAAATCGGCTTTTGCGTCGCCGCTGATTAAAGAAAGATTGAATTTTTCTTTTAAAAATTCCAAAATTTCATCATTGAAAAACTCAGGAAGAGTAGGTCCTACGTGGATGTTTTTTATACCCAAATAAAAAAGTGCAAGAAGAATTATCACAGCTTTTTGCTCCATCCACATTAACACGATTTCTATCGGCAAATCATTTACCGCAATTCCTGTCGCTTTGCTTAGCGCCATTGCGATTTCCGTTGCACCGTTGCTGTCGTTGCATTGACCAAGGTCCAAATATCTTGGAATATTTGTGCCTTCTATAAAGCCGAAATCTACGTCATTAAATCTGAATTTTCCGCAACTTGACGTTAAAATCACGCAATCTTTTGGCAAAGAAACGGCTAATTGTCTATAATAATCTCTACCTTTTCCGGGTGCATCACATCCTGCGATGACAAAAAATTTTCTTATTTTTCCGTCTTTTACAGCGCTTAAAATTTCATCAGCCATTGATAAAATAGTTTTATAATGGTGTCCTGTCGTTATGATTTCATCACTGTCAAATCCGCTGATATCCGGCAAACTCAAAGCTTTTTGTATTAAAGGCGAGAAATCATCATTTTCGATACGCTTTATACCGTCCGTTCCTGCGATTTGGTATCCGAAAAGTCTGTCTTTATAAGTGCAGGATTTTTTTAAAGGAACTATGCAATTTGTAGTCATCAAAATCGCTCCACCGAAATCGTTAAAAAGTTTAGTTTGATCAAACCATGCTTTGCCGATATTTCCTTTAAGATGAGAAAATTTCCTTAACTTCGGATAACCGTGAGCCGGCAACATTTCAGAGTGAGTGTAGATATTTATGCCTAGATTTTCCGTTTGTTCCAAAAGTTTTTTGAGTGCCGAAAGATTGTGACCGCTGACCAAAATTGCCTTGCCACTTGCTTTATTTTGCGTAATTTTTACCGGACTTGGCACACCAAAAACTGCAGTATGAGCTTCACTTAAAATTTTCATAACTTTAACTCCGCCTTCGCCGACTTTTAAAAGTCTTTCTATATGCTCATCAAAGTTGAAATTTGAGTTTGTAAGCGTAAAATAAAGCGTATCTGCAATGATTTTATCAACTTCTTTCGTATCAGCGCTAAGTTCTTGCGCGTGGTGACGATACGCGCTCATTCCTTTTAATCCGAAAATCATCGCATCTTGCAAATTAGCCAAAGTTGAATTTTTACCACAGGTTCCCATTTTTTGACCTTTTGCGCCGCAACCGCCAGGTGCGCTCATTTGACATTGATGACAAAACATTTGAAGTTCGTTCATTTTTTATCTCCTTAAACATAAAATTTCAAAAATTTTAACAAAAAAGTGATATTTGAATATTGATTTATGTCAATTTTTTTGAAAATTAAATTTCAGCATTTGCCGTAAAAATTTTAAAATTTTCCATAAATATAATAAAAAAGTTACATTTTTTAATTTATAATCTATTTTTTATCTTTATTTTATAGAGTTTATATTAAAATCTTTTTTTAGCTTTTTATTTTGGAGTATTTATGAAAAAGACAGCATTTATAACAGGAGCCACTTCGGGCTTTGGCGAAGCCATAGCCAGAGCTTTTGCTAAGGAAAATTTTAATCTGATTATTTTAGGTCGCAGAAAAGATAGACTTGAAAGATTGGCAAGCGAACTGAATGACAGTGAAATTCATATAATAAATGTCGATGTCAGGGACAAAGAGAAGATCTTTAAAGAGATTGAAAATTTGCCGCAAAATTTTAAAAATATCGAAATTTTAGTAAATAATGCAGGACTTGCACTTGGATGTGAGCCTGTTGAAAAGGCCAGTTTAAGTGATTTTGAGACGATGATTGATACAAATATAAAAGGCCTTGTTTATATTACAAAAGCTGTTTTACCGATAATGAGTGCTAAAAAAAGCGGATATATTTTTAATATCGGCTCGGTTGCAGGAACGTGGCCATATCCTGGCGGCAATGTATATGGCGCTACAAAGGCATTTGTAAAGCAATTTAGCTTAAATTTAAGAAATGATATAAAAGGTAGCAATATTCGCGTCACAAATATAGAACCGGGGCTTTGCAAAACCGAATTCAGTTTAGTTCGCTTCAAAGGTGATGTCCAAAAAGCTGACGCCATGTATGAAAATACAAAATACATAACCGCGGAAAATATCGCGCAAATCATAATAAACTGTGCAAAATTACCTGAAAATGTAAATATTAACTCGCTTGAAGTTATGGCAACAACGCAAAGCTGGGCGGGATTTTTCTTTGAAAGAGATTAGATGAGAGTTTTGTTTTTTTTATTAGTGCCGTTTTTTTTGTATGCCGATAGCAAGTCAAATGCTGAATATTTCGGTTTTTTAACGCTTATTCCACCGCTTGTCGCTATTATTTTGGCTTTTATTACAAAAGATGTGATTTTTTCACTTTTAATAGGTGTTTTAAGCGGAACATATATGATCAGCGTTGTAAATACAAGCGCATTTGATGCTGTTATCGGCGCATTTACCGGGCTTTGTTCGCGCGCTGTAAACTCAATGGCGGATCCTTGGAATGCGGGAATTTTACTTCAAGTGCTTTGTATCGGCGGTTTGATAGCTTTAATAACTAAAATCGGCGGCACAAAAGCACTTGCCATTTGGCTTAGTAAAAAAGCTAAAAGCCACGTTTCTTCACAGGTCAGCACTTGGTTTATGGGACTTATAATATTTTTTGACGATTACGCAAACTCGCTTATTGTTGGCCCGATAATGAGACCTGTGATTGATAAATTTAAAGTAAGTCGCGCAAAACTTGCTTTCATTATAGACGCTACGGCCGCGCCGGTTACAGGAATTGCTGTGATTTCTACATGGATTGGACTTGAAATTTCGCTTATTAAAGATGCTTATTATTCGATAGGAATTACAGATATAAATCCGTTTGAAATTTTCGTTTCGACGATTCCTTACAGATTTTATAATATTTTTATGATATTTTTCGTCGTTTTAACGGCTTTGATGAGTAGAGAATTCGGACCTATGTATAAGGCTGAAAAAGCTGCCAGAGAAGGCAAAGCAAGCACTAAAAATTATAATATTTCAAATTTGGATTCTCAAGCTCTTACACCAAAAGAGGGCATAAAATTAAAAAGTGCAAATGCTATTGTCCCTATTTTTGTGCTTATTATTTCTGCCGTTATCGGCTTTTATTTCAATGGTCTATCAGCTCTTGAAGGGGATGAACTTAAAGCCGTCAAAAGCGCACCTTTAAGTTTTATGGCGTTCCAAGCGACTTTCGGAGCTGCCGATGCTTCGGTGGTACTTTTCGAATCGGCACTTTTTGCTAGCATTGTTACCGTTATAATCGGTGTTTGGCAAAAGATATTTGGTATAAAAGAGAGTATTGAAATTTGGGTTGCCGGTTGGAAAACTATGATAATCACCGTTGTGATTTTGCTTCTTGCCTGGTCTTTAAGTTCCGTTATCAAAGATTTGGGTACATCTTACTATCTTGTGGATTTGCTTTCAAAAACAACACCTAAGGTTATTTTGCCGATTTTTATTTTTATACTGGGATCTTTTATCTCTTTTTCTACCGGAACCAGCTTCGGAACGATGGGAATTTTAATGCCTTTGGCTGTTCCTTTGGCAAACGCGGTAGGGCAAAATTACGGCTTGAGCGGCGCAGAGCTTGAGGCATATATGTATGTTTGTATTAGTGGTGTTTTAACTGGCGCTATTTTTGGAGATCACTGCTCGCCGATTTCAGATACTACGATACTTTCGTCAATGGGTGCAGGTTGTGATCATATGGAACACGTCGGCACTCAGTTTGCTTATGCTTTATCAATTTGCGTTATTACGATAGTTTTCGGTTATTTGCCTGTCGGTCTTGGACTTAGCGTGTGGTTGGCGTTACCTCTTGGCGTGTTGGCTGCCGCGCTTTTACTTCGCACTGTTGGTAAAAAAGTTTGAGTTGCTCATATTATGGCAAATGCGCAGGTTGCAATTTAAATCTGCCTTATAATGATGAAATTTCGTTTAAAACTGATTTTTTAAAGAGCGAATTTAAAGAATTCTATCAAGGTGAAATTGAAATTTTTAAAAGTGATGAGTGGAATTTCAGAAATCACGCGGAATTTGGTATTTGGCACGAAAAAGGCGATGTTTTCTATACAATGCGCGGAAATAGTAATGAGCGCGTAAAAATAGAAACCTGTCCCAAAATGGATAAAAAAATCGTGGAAATGATGCCGAAATTATTACAAAATTTGCGTGAGAATAAAAATTTAAAAGAGCGTCTTTTTGGAATCGAGTTTATAGCTACGAAATTCGATTTTATGGCGATTTTGCTTTATCATAAAGATATTTTTAATATCAAAGATGATTTGGCTAAATTAGCTGAAATTTTGGATATTAAAATTTCAGCCAGAAGTCGCGGAAAATTTTTAAATTTCGGTGGCGAAATTTTAAGAGAAAAGGTGCAAAATTTCATCTATAGATTTAACGCCGATGCATTTTTTCAATCAAATACAAAAGTAAATGAAAAGATGATTTTGTTTGTTTTAAATGCCGTAAAAAACGGTAAAGATCTTCTTGAAATGTATTGTGGACACGGAAATTTCACTTTGCCGTTAGCTTCTGAATTCGGTAAAATTTTAGCAAATGAAATCAGCAAAAACTCTATAAAAAATGCGCGCGAAAATTCTAAAAACAAAGATAATATAAATTTTGTAAGAATGTCGGCAAAAGAGCTGATAGACGCTTTTAACGGCGTTAGAGAGTTTAACAGGTTAAAAGATATCGATATTACAGATTTTGATTTTTCGCATGTTCTGGTTGATCCGCCGCGCGCAGGAATAGAACCGGAAGTTTTAGATTTTATACAAAATTTTAAAAATATAATTTATATTTCATGCAATCCTGCAAGCTTAAAACAAAATTTACAAATTCTATGTGAAACGCACAAAATTACGAAATTTGCACTTTTTGATCAATTTGTGCATACCGAACATATAGAATGCGGAGTGGTTTTACAAAAATGAATGAGATTGAAAAAATGTTTAAAAGTATGCGAAATATCGCTATTGTAGGTCTTAGCCCAGATGAAAACAAACCAAGTCATAAGGTTGCAAAATTTTTGCAGGAACAAGGTTTTAAAATTTATCCGATTTATCCTGAAGAAGATAAAATTTTAGGGCGGAAAGTTTATAGAAGTTTAAATGAAATCGCTGATTCTATTGATACTGTCGTGATGTTTCGTAAAAGCGAATTTGCTGAAATTTTATTAAAAGATGTAATTTTAAAAAAAGCTAAAAATTTTTGGCTTCAACTTGGAATAAAAAATGAAAATGCTAAGAAAATTTCCGAACAAAATGGAATAAATTTTGTGCAGGATCATTGTATTATGATTGAATTTCAAAATTTTAAAAAGGAAAAAAAGATGGTGGATTTAAATAAAATCATTCAGGCCAAACGTACAATAAGCGGTTTTATAGCCGAAACATCGTGTGATTTGGCGCCAAAATTAAGTGAAATTTACGGAGCAAAGATTTATCTTAAAAAAGAAAATCTTCAAACCACAGGCGCATATAAGATTCGCGGCGCTTTTAATAAAATCGCTCATCTTAGCGAAGATGATAAAAAAAGAGGCGTAGTCGCTGCAAGTGCTGGAAATCACGCGCAAGGTGTGGCTATAAGTGCGAAACATTTCGGTGTAAAAGCTACGATTGTAATGCCGGAAGCCACCCCGCTTCTAAAAGTTGCAGGCACGAAATCTTTAGGCGCTGAAGTTATTTTAAAAGGTGATAATTTTGATGAAGCTTATGCTTATGCGCTTAAATATACAAAAGAGCATGATAAAATTTTCGTTCACCCTTTTGATGATGAGTTCGTTCAAGCAGGACAGGGCACGATAGCGCTTGAAATGCTTGAATCGGTACCGGATTTAGATTATGTTGTTTTGCCTGTTGGAGGCGGCGGGCTTATTAGCGGCGTTGCAAGTTATATAAAGCAAGTAAATCCGGAATGTAAAGTTATAGCTGTAGGTGCAAAAGGGGCGCCTGCTATGCATGACAGTTTTTTGGCAAAGAAAGTCATAAATTCAAAATCGGTTCGCACAATTGCCGATGGTATTGCAGTCCGTGATGCCAGTGAAATTACTTTGAAAATCATACTTGAAACGGTTGACGAGTTCGTGCAAGTTGATGATAATGAAATAGCAAATGCTATTTTGTATCTTTTGGAACAACAAAAAATCATCGTTGAAGGCGCAGGAGCTGCTGGTGTGGCCGCTTTGATGAATAGAAAATTTAAATTTGAAAAAGGTAAAAAAATCGGTATTATAATAAGCGGCGGAAATATAGACGTCCAAATGCTGAATATAATCATCGAAAAAGGTCTTAGAAAATCGAAACGCAAGATGACCGTAAATGTAACGCTTGTCGATAAACCGGGCGCGCTTTTAGGTTTAACAGAAGCTATTCAAAAAGCAAACGCAAATATCGTTAAGATAGACTATGATCGCTTTTCGACAAATATCGAATACGGCGACGCTGTAATAACTATAACTCTTGAGACAAAAGGTGAAAAACACCAAGAAGAAGTTAGAAAATCTCTTCTTGATGAAGGGTATAAATTTAACGAAATTATGTAAAAGGAGCGAAAATGGAAATTTTAAATTTTGTCGTAATTTTATTGCTTTTAGTTGCTATGTTTGTGTTATATAGGCAAAATTTAAAGCTTCGTTTGCATGAAAATCAAAAAGCGGACATTAAAAATGATATAACTCAAATGCGAAATATAGGCGAACTTAGCGTATTTCGCATTTATTCAAAAGAGATTGTCACAAAAAAAGATGATGCGATTGGAGGTTTTTGGAGTACGCTTTTTGGCTGGTCTATGAGTAAAAAGCAAATCGCCATTATTTTTGAGTTTGAAATCGAGTTTATTTATGATCTTATGAGTAGCGATTTTTCTATAAATTCGCTTTCAGATATGAAATACAGCATAAAAATGCCGCCTTGCAGTTATAAATACTCTATAAAAGATATGAAAATTTATGACGAAAAAAATGCAAAATTTTTGCCGTTTTTATTGCCGGATTCGTTGAATGGAATTTTCGGTGCAAGTTTCAGCGAAAATGATAAAAATAAGTTGATTGATGAAGCAAAAGATGAAATTAAAGGGCTTTCCGTAAAACTGATAAATGATTTAAGCACAAAAATCCATAAATCCGCAACCGATACGCTTGAAGCCATTGCAAAAAGTTTCGGCGCAAAAAGTGTAAAATTTGAGTTTAACGATAAAAATATTGCCAAAATAGACATAAAAGGTAGCCAAATTTTGCTTGATAACTCTTTGCAAAAGCAAATTGACGGGTAAAAATTTGTCAATAAAATTTTAATTATAGAATTTATATTTTTGTATTTAAAACAACTTAAAATGTTACAATGATTAAAATAAATGCTTTGTTAAAAATTTATATTCTAATAAAGACAGACAATATTTTGTTTTAATATTCTTTTAATTTTAAGTTCAAATGCCTTGATTTGATTTTCATATTTAAAGCCGTTTTTGCTTCTTATTTTATATGTTTTCTGCTGTATTTTGATATTTATTTATTCATTTATTTAATAAAGTAAGTATTTTGAATTTATTATTATATTTGACCTGTTGATTTGGCAAATTTCAAAATTTCGCCGAGCCTAAATTACATATTTTCCATCATTGTTAAATACAGTTTTTTTATAATGTCGGATACTCTTTGACCAAATAAAAATTTAATATTTTTATCGCTTTTTCGCCGTTTTCGTAAAATTTAGAATCAATTATTGAAAAGCATTTTTGACTATCAACGGTTTATTTTTCAAATGATTGTCTGTATTTTTTAGTAAAATATCTATAATTTCAGTATATTTTTTTATGTTTAATAATTTAAACTTACGCAAGCTTGCGTTTTGGCGTGGAAATATTTAAGATTTGGCGCTTAGTCGTCTGTGAAATTTTTTAAAAATTAAATGTTGTGATTTTAAATATTTTATCGGAAAATATTATCGGTTTATCATCAAAATATTTAGAGATACTGCATATAAAGGCGTTTGTTGAATTATTATAATGGAATATTTTATTTTTTTAGCAATAACAATTTTTTAAATCTGAGTTTTGAAACCAAATCTGTTTGCTTCAGCATAAAGTGAATTTCCATAAAGAATTATGGCACAATCGCTTATCGATATATTCTTTAAAATACCATGCTTTAATGCATTTATAAATTTTTTATAGTAAGTTTGAAAGTTTGTTATCGAAAATTGAATTTGTGATCTAACGAGGGCGTAGAAAAAATCTACGCCTGAAATTTATAATATTATTGTATCGTCGCGCTCAGGGCTTGTAGATATAAATCCTGCACGCATATTGGTTAATTCTTCGATTCTTTTTATGTATTTTTGCGCGTTTTCAGGTAAATCTGAGAATTTTTTCACTCCTTTTATACTGTCCCATCCATCCATTTCTTCATATACAGGCTCAACACTTTCCAAATTGCAAGGGAAATAGTCGATTATTTCGCCGTTTAGTTTGTATGCTGTGCAAATTTTAACTTTTTCAAAACCGTCTAAAACATCCAATTTCATAAGTGCGAATTTATCAATTCCGCTAAGTCTTGCAGAATATTTTACGCAAACAGCGTCAAACCAGCCGCATCTTCGTTTTCTTCCTGTTGTAGTACCGAACTCTTTTCCTATTTGACACATTTTTTCGCCCCATTCGTCGTTTGCTTCACTAGGGAATGCGCCGTTTCCTACTCTTGTAGTATATGCTTTTACGATGCCGATTACCTCGCCGATATCTTTCGGGGCAAGTCCAAGACCTGTACAAGCGCCAGATGCTACAGTATTTGAGCTTGTTACATATGGATATGTGCCGTGATCTATATCAAGAAGTGAGCCTTGCGCGCCTTCTACTAAAACTTTTTTATTTTCATCCAAAGCTTTCCAAAGCATTTCAGTTGTGTTTGCGATATATGGAGCAAGAAATTCTTTAAATCTTTTTAATTCGTTAAAAACCGCGATTTTTTCAGGTATTTTGATATTTAATGCGTCATAAAATTTTGCATTTTCATCAAATTCTTTCATTAAATTTTCGCAAAGTTTTTCAGGATTCAAAAGTTCGCCTACGCGGTGACCGGTTCTATTTACTTTATCAGCATAAGCAGGTCCTATACCTTTTCCTGTCGTGCCGATTGCTTTATCGCCTTTGGCGCGCTCTTTTGCTTGATCTATCAAAGAGTGGTGCTCCAAGTTAAGATGAGCCTTTTCGCTTATGAAAAATCTGCCTTTCAAATTTTTAAATTGCGCCATTTCGGCGATTAAAACATCCGGATTTACGACAACGCCGTTTCCTATTATATTTATAATATTTTCGTGTAAAATTCCGCTAGGAACAAGATGCATCGCGTATCTTACGCCATCAACCCAAATTGTATGTCCTGCATTGTGTCCACCGCCGCTTCTGCATACATAATCGTAATTTGCACAAAGCATATCTACGATTTTGCCTTTGCCTTCATCGCCCCATTGTGAGCCTATTATCAAGTCTGCTTTACTCATTTTTCATCCTTTTGTAATTTTTCTATCAAAGAATCGACCATAACGGCAAATCCGCTTGATGCGATTTCATCAATTTTGTAATTTCCGCCGCTGCAAAGCACCGAGTTCGCGTCTATAAATCTAAAAAACATTTCATCATAGTAGCGCATTTTGGAATAATATAAAAGAGAGACGCTGATATTTTCATATTTTAGATTTAAATTTAGAATTTCATCCAGACTGCTTTGAATTTCATCGGGCGCTATTTTTTTCAATTCGCGCACATCTTTTAGTGTTTTTGCACGCGCCAAGGCATCTAACCACGGTAAATTTTTAGCCAGCAAAATTTCGATTTCACCTTTTTCAAAAACAGAAATTTCCAAATCTAAAATTTTGCAAATTTGTTTCGGAATTTTGATATTGCTTATTTGTAAGACGGGTTTTAAACCGAATTTTTCGAAAATTTCAGTTGCTACAGAAATCGCAAGCATAAGATTTTTTTCATTTATCATCTCTGCGCCTATTTGATAAAATTCAGCGCTTGGGTATTTAAAAATCGGTTGCACATAAAACCAGCGTTTTAAATTTTGATTTTTTATACGGCGCCTTGCTATTCGCACGACATCTACCGTGCTGTCGGCGCGAAGTGAAATTTCATTATTTGCAGGATCTGAAAATTTTAACAACTGCTCGCTATTTACGCTTAAATTTTGATGATATGAAAAATATGGAGTCAAAATTTCATTAAAACCGTTTTTTAGTAAAATTTCACTTGCCGTATTTTCTATTTTGCGTTTTATTTGTGCACTTTTTCCAAAATACAGCCTTGAACCGTCCGGAATTTCGTGTTCATAATTTGCAATCATATTTCTCTCTTTTTGATTTTTTATGAAAAAACAATCATATCAAATTTTTACTTAAATTTTAAAAATTTCATTTTTCTACGATTATATTTGCAAATATTAAGTCAAGTAGTGTAAAATTTAGAATTTTAAGAAAGGGATTAAAAAATGAATGATTTTAAAAGAGTAAATGAACTTGTAGCGGAAAGTAAAAAAAATCTGAATGCACTTTATGACATTAAAGATAGCGAAATTTTAAACTCCTGCTATAAAATTTGCGGATTTAAAGGCGGTGCCGGTGAAAGAATTGCGATTTTAAGGCGCATAGTCGATCTGAAAACGGATCCGCTTATAAATGAATGTAAAAAACTCGGGTTTAGCGAAGAGCAAATTTTAAACGTGCGTGATAAAATGTATAATTTCGTGCGAAAAATGCATGAAAAAATGCACGAGGAATTGATAGAAAAAATCGCGAGCGAAAATATTTTAGATGAATTCTATATGCAAATTTTGCGCTCTACTCACAGAATCGGACAAATTTTAAGTAAAGCACAATTTAGTTGGCAAAAGAAAATAATTGATGAAAACGGCAAAAAATTCGGCCGCGATTTTGATTCGATAGCTGAAGCAAAAGATTTTATAAACAAACATAAACTTTATCAAAAAACAGCGCATGGCGAGATTTGTGATAGAAGTTACGGCGTTGTGAGTGAAATAAACGGTAAAATTTTATTTTTGCCTTATGCTTTGGCTTTTGAAACTGAATTTAAAGAATTGGACGCCGCTTTTGACGATTGTATAAAATCTTTGCGCGAACTTGCCTTAAATCGCGAGCAGGAAGCATACATCGCATATTTTGAAAAACTACGCGCCGCATTCGGTGAAAAAGAAAATGAAAATGTAATTTCCGCTTGGCGAGATGCCGAAATAGCGTGGATGGACGTAAAAACTCCACTTCAAATCGGTCATCCGCTTGAATATTATGAAGATATTTATACACACGCGGTTGCCTTGGAATGGGATATTCGTTTGGCAAGACAAAGTGAGTTTAATGTCGGCGAATTTAAGAAAAACACAAAAGAAACATTTAATGAATTTTACAAAAAAATCGGTGCGGATAATGAAATAATGCACGCTTTTGTCGATACTAATATCGATAAAACGCAGCTTTACATAAGCACGCCGATGATTTATTATGCTGCCGATTTTAACGGACTTTTTTCAGCTCAGGTTGTGCCTAATGATGAGTTTGTAAGCTCAAATTGCGGTAAGAAAATTTTCGCATTTGTGGATTTTGTATATGAAAGTGCCAAATCAAAGCCTTTTATGCGTTTTACAAGTGAAATTTTTGATCTTGAATATTTAAATTTCGGACGAGAAATTTTGTTCAATCATCCTGAAATTTGGCGAAAAGTTTATGAAATTTCTACAATCGGCCACGAGTTCGGCCACATTTTTTTTATAGATGAAGACACCGAAGCGCTTATGAATAAAAGTGGAGTTTTTAAATTTATTGAAGAGTATAAAGCTACAACCGGCGGACTTATGAACTTTTTTATGCACGAAAATAAAAAATATGCTTTGCCTGTTTTGGATGAACTTATAAGAAGAAGTGTAGGGCTTATCGCTTGGCAAAAAGTCGATGATGTGAGAGCTTATTATTGTGAAGGTCTGATTCATCTGAGTCTGCTTTTTAAAAGCGGCGTTTTGAATTTTGAAAATAATCGTTTAAATGTTGATTTAAGCGAAAATGCATATGAAAATTTCAGGTGCGAATGTATTAAAAACTATGAAAATTTAGTAAAAATTTATGTCGATAAATGTGATGCGAACGAGTTTTTAAGCAAATTTTGCGTTTTGGAAAACGGAGTTTATCTGCCGCTTGATGTTTCGGTGCGTGAATTTGTAAAATTTTACTATTCGCGTTTTGAACTTATCGGAAATGAAATAGATGAGAGCGGTGAACGCGAAAAGTGGAATAAAAAGTAATTTTATTTTTGAAATTTAAAGACAAAATTTTAAAATTTTGTCTTTAAAAAATTATGAAATTCCAAGTAATTTTACAAAATTTAAAAATCAAAATTTTTGCATTGTTGTTTTGAAAAAATTATCAAATTTTTACAGTTGCAAAATAAAAATAATAAAAACTTTTTTACATACTTTAAAGCTTTATTTGATATAATTTTTAGGTATTTTAAAAATAAAAAAGGACCGAAAATGCGAGTAAAAATGCCTCATGTAAAGTATATCGCACACAAAATCGCACTTGATATTTTAAATTCAGGTTTTGTTAAACTGACAGGCGGTTTGGAAAGTATCGCAAAAGTCGCAAATGACATACTTGTGGAAGATTTGCAAAAAGAGCGCGCACTTGATGAGCGTGCAAATGAAATAATGGAAAAAAATATAGATGATATTGATGCAATGGCTGTAGATAAGAGAAATATGTTTTTACTGATTAAAAAACGACTTGCCGATGACGCAAGATTTTATTTGAATTATGAAGATCGTTACTCAAATATTTCGCATGAAATTTTGGAGAGTATTTGGAAAAACGGACTTGTTGATTATAATGTAAGCGAAAATAAAGTAAAAAATATAATTTATCTCTCAATAGAGAATTACTTGAAAAATTTCGGCAAAATTGAAGATGACGTGATGGATAAAATGGACACTTTAAAGCGAAAATTAATTCCGGGCACCGAAGAATATGATATGGTTTTTGAAAAATTATATGAAGAAGAGCTTAAAAAAAGAGGAATGTTTTAATGAAAGCTTACATTTATATTGAAAATGGCGTGTTTTTGGAAGCTAAAGCTTTCGGAAAAGGCGGAAGCAGTGTAGGCGAAATGGTTTTTAATACATCATTGACAGGATACGAAGAGATTATTACCGATCCAAGCTATGCAGGACAATTTATAGTTTTTACAATGCCTGAAATCGGTATCGTAGGCACAAATGTAAATGATTTGGAAAGTTCGAAAATTCACGCAAGCGGTATTTTCGTAAGAAATTTTAATAAAATTCCTTCAAATTTCAGATCTACAATGGATTTGGAAAATTTTTTTATAAAAAATGAAAAATTCGGAATTTATGATGTAGATACCAGATATTTGACGAAAATGTTGAGAGATAGCGGCACTTTAAGAGCAATCGCTTCAACTGAAATTTCGGATAAGGAAACATTAAAAAGAATGCTTGAAAGCTCGGCAAAAATAGATGAGATAAATTTTGTAAGCATTGTAAGCACAAAAAAATCTTACAAACACGATAAAGCGGCTTGGAACGGCAAAGAGTATCCTTCTATGAAAAAATCCGGCAAAAAAGTCGCTGTGATGGATTACGGTGTAAAAAGAAATATTCTAAACGAGCTTTGCAATGTCGGAATTGAAGTTGAAATTTTTCCGCATGATACAAAAGCTGATTTGTTGATACAAAAATTTAAAAACGGTGAAATAAACGGCATTTTCCTTTCAAATGGACCGGGAGAGCCTAGAATGTTGAAAAATGAAATCGCCGAGATTAAAAAAATGATAGAAGCCGAAATTCCTATTTTCGGTATATGTTTAGGACACCAACTTCTTTCAAATGCTTTCGGTTACGAAACGTATAAACTGAAATTCGGCCAACACGGAGCAAATCATCCGGTGCAAAATTTACGCACAAAAACGATAGAAATTACAACTCAAAATCACAATTACAACGTTCCTGAAAATATCGCAGAGATTGCTGAAATAACACATAGAAACTTATTTGACGGAACGATAGAAGGTGTAAAATATAAAAATTATCCTATTTTTTCAGTTCAACATCACCCTGAAGCCAGTGGCGGACCGAACGAGAGCAAGTATATTTTTAAAGAATTTCTTGAAATTTTATGAGTTTTTATATTTACAGCATTATTCCGATGGCGTTGATGTTAAGTTTAACTCATTGCCTTGGAATGTGCGGCGGATTTGTGCTTGCATATAACGCCAAACTTTCAAAAAAAAATCCTAAAATTGCATTTTTTTATTCATTCAGTTATCAAATTTCAAGAGTTTTTGCCTATATTTGTCTTGGTGCATCAGGCGGATATTTCGGTTCATTTTTTAAAATTTCGGTTCGTGCGGAGGCATTTTTACATTTCTTTTTAGGGCTTTTTTTGGCATTTTTAGGCGTAGCGCTTTTGATGCGAGGTAAAATTTTAGCTTTTATTGAAAACGACAAAATTTATCAAAAATTTTTGGCAAAACCGTTAAAATACGCTTTTAACAAAGACAGTTACGCTTCATTTTTACTTCTTGGATTTTTAAACGGTTTGCTTCCATGCGGAGTTGTTTATACATTTTTAGCTATGGCGATTATGTCGTCTTCTTTAATAAAAGGCGCAATTATTATGGCTATTTTTGGAATCTTTACAATGCCATTACTTTTAAGTTTTTCTTTCGTGCTAAATTTATTAAATTTAAAGTATAAAAACGCTATATTTACGCTGTCAGCAGTTTGTATAATTGTATTTGGCATTTATAATTCATATTTAGGATTTATTTTAAGCAGATGATTGATAAACTCAAACAATATCAAAACGCTATAGATGAGAGTAATATCGTTTCAAAAACCGATATTAACGGTGTTATAACATTTGCAAATGATGAGTTTTGTAAAATTAGCGGATATTCAAGAGAAGAATTGATCGGTTCTTCTCACAATATTGTCCGTCATCCCGATGTTTCAAAAAGTGTATTTAAAAAACTTTGGGATACGATTTTAGCTAAAAAAGTATATAAAGGAATTATTAAAAACCGCGCAAAAGACGGCTCCGCGTTTTATTTAAAAGCCACCATTATACCTATTTTGTATCCAAACGGCGATATAGAAGAGTTTGTGGCGATTCGCCAAGATGTAAGTGAAATAGTAAAATTGAATGAAAAACTTTTAAAAGCACAAAATGAACTGGAAAGTATCAATCAAAATTTACAAAAAGTCGTCGATGAAAAGACGTCGGAATTAAAAAATTTAAATGAAAATTTGAAGATAAAAGTAAGAGAAGAAATCGCTAAAAATGAAGAAAAAAACAGACTGATGCTTCGCCAATCAAGATTCGCTTCAATGGGTGAACTTGTCGCAAACATCGCTCATCAATGGCGCCAACCTTTAAATGAGTTGTCGATAAATCTTTTCAATTTAAAAAGAAATATTTCGGATGAAGAAAAGTTTTTAAAAATATACAACGATTCAAAATTTCTTATACAGACTATGTCAAAAACTATTGATGATTTTAAACATTTTTTTAGCGCGGACGAACCGAGTGAAGAATTTTTTATATATGACGCGATGAGTGATACTTTACGTATGATAAATGCAACTTTTGAGAAAAAAAATATTAAAATTAAATTGAATTTTCCAAAATCAGATATTAAAATATTAGGTCACAGAGGCGAACTTTCACACGTGTTTTTAAATATTTTAACAAATGCTAAAGACGCGTTTGAAGGTATTAATTCGTCAAAAAAAATAATTACTGTAAATGCTTCAAAAGATAGGCGTCATGCGTATATTGAAATTGAAAATAATGGTTCTTTTATAGAAGACAATGTGATGGATAAAATTTTTGAGCCGTATTTTACCACTAAACATAAGTTATCAGGCACCGGAATAGGTCTTTATATGTCAAAACTGATAGTAAAAAATATGGGCGGGCAAATACACGCCAAAAATACTGAAAATGGAGTAAAATTTATGATAAATCTACCTTTAAGGAATAACAAATGAGTGTTTTAGAAAATTTAAGTGTTTTAATTGTCGAAGATGAAATTAAAATTTTAAATTCAATGGCCGATTCGTTTGACGGAATTTTTAAAAGTGTATATACCGCTAAAAACGGCGAAGAAGGACTTAAAAAATTTATAAAGTATAATCCGAACATTGTTGTAACGGATATTTTGATGTCAATCAAAGACGGTCTTGAAATGACAAAAGAGATTAAGAAAATTTCGCCAAGCACACCTGTAATCGCGCTTTCAGCATTTAATGACAAAGAAAAACTAATAAAAGCAATCGATGTCGGAATTGACAAATATCTGTTAAAACCGATTGATATGGATGAGTTGATTTTTGCAATCGAAACTTTGGCAAAAGCCAAAATAGAATCAAGTAGCGATATAAAGCTTGGAAACGGTTACTTTTTCAGCCCTACAAAAAAAGTTCTTATAAAAGACGACAAAGAAATATCTCTAACCAAAAAAGAACTTGCTTTCGTTTCATTGCTTGTAAACAGATTGGGCACTTTGGTTATACAATCCGATATCAAAAAAAATGTCTGGGTCGGAGAAAAAGTTACTGATGCTGCAATCCGTACATTCATTAAGCGTATTCGCGACAAAGTAGGACCTAATTTTATAAAAAACGTTCCGGGACTTGGATATAAAATAGACGCTAAATTTTAAAAAATAAATAACTTAAATAAAATTTTCTCTTTAAATTTTAAAGAGAAAATAGTAGTTTAATTTTAAATTTTTAATCTATGTGGCGCAAAATTATTTGATTTTTAAAATTTGCAAGTTTTTAAAATTTAGATTTATACAGCTTTAAATATATGATTTTATTGATTTAAATTTTAAATTTTTGTAATTTTAGAGAATTTCAAAAACAACAAAAAGAATTTTTTATTAAATGGTGTTGTTTTTTAAAAGCGCCTAACGCAGTTTTGATTTTGTTTTTGTTACGGCGCAGTTTTTTGTTTTATCGATTATAAAATTTTGATAAATGCGCCTGTTTTTAGATTTTTTATTTTATTGACAACGGCTTTAATTTTCGTGCAGTATTTTTTTAAAATTCTAAATACAAAATTTTTAGCCGTTATCCTATTTATTCGCTATTAAAGTTATTGTTAAATAAAATTTAGTTTTTCAAATGCGCCTGTTTTCGGCTTATTTTATGCAATTTGAAATTTAAAAGTTTTATATAACATTTTAATTTTTTGTTTGCCTGTTTATAAAATTAAATACGATCTGTTATCATAATAAAATTATATTCGCGCATTTTTTCAAAACAAATTAACGGTGTAATTTGTTTATTTTTCAACTGCATAAAAACAAATATGAATTTTTAAAGTATATAATCTGAAAAATCCGATTGTTTGCGGATTATTTCAAAATTTTGAAATGAATTTTTAAAATTTTTAATGGTTTATCGGCAATTTTGCCGATAATTTTACCTGCTGTTTTGAAAATTTCTTTTACCGTTTTTATTATTTCTTTTTATAGAGTTTGTAATAGGAATTAAATCTGTAATTTTGTTACCAAGCCATTTTCCTGCTTTTTAATCCAATTCTTCGCGTGAAATTTTAATTGTTTTTCTTGTTTTCTTTCCTGTATTTTCGTTTTGATTGCTTTGCCGATTTTCTTTTCTTCGTTTTTATGGCAAAAATTATGTGCTTTTTTATCGGCACGCTTTTTAAAATTCATAAAAAAAGTTCGGATAAATTATATTGTTATTATTTGCCGCGAATAATATGCAACTTCAGGTTCTACGCCGCTTTCATCTTTTACTTTTTATTTTATGGTCAATGCGAATTTATAGAAGTTTTTAAACTTATCATTTGGCATATTTTTTCATTATTTCATTTTTAATCTTCCTGATTTAGAATTTAACTTTAGTTATGAGTTTATAAATTGCACATAAATTTCTATCCGCTTTGCAAACTGCTAACATTGTATCAATTAATTTGTCTTAGCTGTTTAATAAAATTTATCATATTTTTTGTGTATATTGTCTTTTTCGGCGTTGTCGATAATTTATGGAAAAATCGAACATTGTTAAATTGTCGGATTTGTATTTGTAGATTTTTCTGTTATAAGGCTATTTGGCTGAGACTTTCTTTTGTAATATTTTCACCAAAAATGGTATTTACAGTTACGCTTTTACCGATTCGGCTTCAACCTATCAAGAGATAAAGCTTTTTTAAGGCTAAAACAAGCCTTTATCGCTTTTTTTTAAAAAATACAATATGATATTATTTTATAAATATATGCTTAAAAAAGTTAAAAATTACAGAAAATTTTAGGGATATAAATATTTTTTTAAAAGGCGAAATTTTAAAAATTTCGCCAAAATTTCAATCTTTTATAAAGTAGTTTCCATCAAAGCTTACAAGCGAGTATTTTCGTTCATCGCCTAGTCCTTTTATAAGTTCGTCAATGCTTAGAAAAGTAAGGCTGTCGGCGCCTATATATTTGCAAACTTCGTCTACGTTTTTGTTTGCACTGATTAGCTCTTCGTAGCTTGGAGTATCTATGCCGTATTTGCAAGGATATTTTATTTCAGGACATGCGATGCACATATGAATTTCACTTGCCCCTTCGTAACGAAGGAGTTCAACTATTTTTTTGCTGGTAGTTCCGCGCACTATGCTGTCATCGACTACAATTACTTTTTTGCCTTTTAGCAAAGCGCTCATCGGATTTAGTTTCAATTTTACCTTTAGATTTCTCATTTCCTGCGTAGGTTCTATAAATGTGCGACCTACATAGTGATTTCGCACGATTGCCATTTCAAAAGGAATTTTAGCTTTGTTTGCAAAGCCAAGTGCGGCAGACACGCCGCTATCAGGCACCGGAATTACGATGTCACCTTTTATATCGGCGCATTTTTCGGCTAATATTTCGCCAAGTCTTTTTCGCACGTTATATACGTTTTTTCCCTCTATTATGCTATCTGGGCGCGCGAAATAGATGTATTCAAACGCGCAAATTCTAGGATCGGTTTTATCAAAAAGCTGAATGCTTTCTATCTCATCAGATCCTTCTTGAAATACAACCATTTCTCCAGGACGCACATCGCGGATAAATTTTGCTCCCACCAAATCAAAAGCGCATGTTTCACTTGCTACCATATATCCGCCGTCTTTCAGTCTTGCTATACTAAGAGGTCTTACGCCGAATCTATCTCTTATGGCAAACATTTTGCTACGGCTTAAAATTAAAAGACAATAAGCTCCGACGCATTTTTTGACAGCTTCTATGATGCGCGGTCTAAGCTTCATATTTTTGTTTCTTGCAATAATATGCAAAATGTTTTCGGTATCCATATTTGATTGAAAAATAGCGCCTTCTTCTATAAGTTTTGTTCGAACTTCATTTTTATTTACAAGATTTCCGTTATGTACGATTGAAATTTCGCCAAGAGCGTAGTTTGCATATACCGGTTGCGCGTCTTTTATGCTGCCGTTTCCTGCCGTCGAGTAGCGGTTGTGACCGATTGCGATATTTCCTTTTAAAATTTCAAAACTTTCTTTATTAAAAACTTCGCTTACGTGACCTCTGCCTTTTACGGTTTTTATGTGATGGTTGAAACTCGCACTTATTCCGCTTGCTTCCTGTCCTCTGTGTTGCATCGCAAAAAGCCCGTAATACGCAGTTTTAGCCGCGTCATTTGAATTTATAACTCCAACTATCGCACACATTTTTTTATCCCCAAACAATCATTTATATCATAAAGCCCGTTTTCTTGATTTATTACCCAAAGCGCCGCTTTTATCGCTCCATTTGCAAAAGTAGCTCTGGATGTGGCGGTATGATTTAATTCTATAAACTCGCCGTCATTATAAAATCCGACGCTGTGTCTGCCTACGATGTCGCCACCTCTTAGTGACATTACCGCTATTTCATCTTTTTTTCGTTCGCCTATCATTCCGTCCCTACCGCTTATTCTTACTTTTTCCAAATCAAGCCCGCGCGCATTTGCTACAGTTTTAGCTAAAGTCATTGCTGTGCCGCTTGGCGCGTCTTTTTTGTGCCTGTGGTGCATTTCCACTATTTCACAGTCAAAATCTCTTAAAATTTTAGAAGCTTGTGCCGTCAAAGAGTTTAAAACAGCAACTCCAAGACTCATATTTGTGGCGTAAATAACAGGCATTTTTTTACCACACTCTTTTAAAAGCGCCTCGCCTTCGCTTCCAAGTGCCGTAGTTCCCATACAAATCGGTTTCGGATGAGATTTTGCATAATTTAAAAGTGCGATTGCGCCGTCTTTAATCGTAAAATCAATTACCGCGTCGCAATTTTCGAAAAGCTTTTGCAAATCATTCGTAACAATGCAGTTCGGCGAATATTTCAAAGGCTCGATAGAATAAATTGCCGAAATTTCAATATTTGTGAAATTTTGAGCGCATTCATATATCATTGTGCCCATTTTACCGCTTCCGCCATGAATTCCAAGTTTTGTCATTCCAATCCTTTTTTTTAATATCAAAATTTTTATTTTTCAATTCCAAGTCCAATTGATACGTAAGTATTTTGTTCGGCATCTGTTTTTTGAATATCTTTTATGATGATTTGAGCGCTATTTACGCCAATTTCAATTAATTTATCTTTTACATTTTCCGCCCTTTTTTCAGCAAGCTCATCAAGCCTTGAGGGTGTAAATTTCTGCGCATTTATAATCAAATTTTTTAAATTTTTATCTTCTCTTATAGAGTATCGATGTTTTAAAATTTGAATTGCTTCTTTATAGCTGACATTTTGTTGATTTATGATTAAATCTATGTTTTTATGAAAACTCTCCTCTTTAAAAGCAAAAGTGTCGCCTTTTTCATTGTAAGTCGGAGTTAATGTAAGTTTTATTTCAGGCTTTGAATCCAAAATGTGTTTTATATTTTCAAATTTTTCGTTTTCGCTATCCAGAATTTCACTGCTTGCAAACTCGAAATCAATTCCTTCAAGTTTTGAAGTATCGATTCCAAGAACATTTCCTATAAATCTGAAAGGGCTTAATACGATATCTGAAAAAAGTTTGCCAACGGCGCTCCAAACAATTCCGCCGTAGCTAAAATCAGGATTATTCAAATCCCCGTTTACAGGCAAATCAACATTTATCTGTCCGTTTTGATCGGTTAAGATTGAAACAGCCAAGGATACGGGCAAATTCACATTATCTTTGCTTTCCACTTTTTTGCCAAGTGTGAAATGATCCAGATTTATGTTGTTTTTAGCGACAAGTTTTTTATCTTTTATTTTATAATCAAGTTTGAGATTTAATTTTCCGTCTTTTATCTCATATCCTATAAATTTCGCGCTGTAAGGCGTAGCGTCTTTTAGTGCCACATTTTTGAAAATTACTTCCATGTGAGATCTTTGATCGTAATTGAAAGGAAGTGTTATGATTTTTATTTTTCCGGTTCCGTTTTTTCCTACAAGACCGTTAAAATCGAGCTTTGTAAGACCTTTTGAAGCTACTTTATTCACCGCCGTTCTTACTTTCGAAATTTTAATATCAAACGGAATCATTAAACTGTGATCGATAAAATCGATTTCGCCCCCGAGAAGTTTTATATTTTTAAGTGTAAAATCAAAATTATTTTCGCTTCGTGCAGCGCTTTTTTTATTTGATTTTATTATATTGATTGCGTTGAAATTTCTGTTTTTATCTATGAAAAGTTTGGCATACGGATATGAAATGTTTATGTCGCTTAAAACTGCCGATTCAGGTGTGATTTTCGCATTTTTTACACTTAAGTTCCTGATGCCGAAAAATTTGCCGTTTTTGTCGTTTAATATAAAATTTTTAGCCGAAAAATTTCCGCTAAAATCGAAATTGTCCGTAAATTTTAAATTGCCGTCAGTATTTATTTCGCCGCTTTTTATATCAGCATTTATAAATTCATTTAAATACGGATTAAAGTATGTTAAATTTTTGAGTTTTGCTGAAATTTTACCGGAAAATCTCAAAGGCGAAATTTTAAGGTTGCCATTCGATTTCAGCGCGATTTGAGATGAGTTGATATTTGTTGTTACGTTAAAATCTTTGTCTAAGCTGAAATTTTTTATATTTAAGTTTATTCCTGTTATTCTGTGCGTCATTTTTGTAATGAAGCTTTCGCTGATTTGGGCGCTTGCGTTGTTTAAGCTGAAATTTTCAAGCTCAAATTTAAAATTTGATTTTTTCTTCTTTGCAGCATTTTTAGAAGTTTTTAAAAGTGCCAAAGAATTTAGTGCTGTTGCGCCGTTTTTAGTAATTTCGCTGTTAAAATTAAGTTCATTCAAATCGGCGTTTTTTATTTTTAAACTTTTTTCGTCAAATTTTATATTTTTTACATATAGACTTTTAAAATTTATAAACTTGTTTAAATCGAAATTACTCGCGTTAAAATCCTGCAAAGCAACCATTGTGGTGTTATTTTCTTTACTTATATTTATATCTTTTAAATCTATTTTCGATAAAGCGAAAAAATCTTTTTTCTTAAAGTCAAGTTTTGTAGTTTGTGCCAGAATTTGAGGAATTTTAACATTAAAATTTTGATTTTCCATATTAAATTTCACATTGTCGCTATTTAAATTTTTGAAATTCAAATTGTAATTAAAAGCTGATAAATTCGCATCTTGCAAATAAAATTTTTCCAGTTTCGCATCGGTTTTTATGTCTTTGTCGTATAAAAGATGAATATTGAAATTTTTTAGTGCAAGTTCTTTAAAATTCGCATGTTCCGAGCTATTTTTATCAAGAGATAAAGAAAAATCGCTTATACTTAAATTTGAATCCTTTAAATAAAATTTAATTTCGTTGTCAAATTTTAAAAAGTAAAGTAAATTTGAGTTAATAATGCCGTTTTTAAGGTTTGTATTATCAGGTACAAAAGATAGCCAAAATGGATTTATATTAAGATTTTTTATATCTATTTTTCCGTAAATTTTAAACGGATTCAAATCGACTTTACTTTCTATATTCACATTTTCCATAATGCTGGAATCACCGCCAAAACGGTGGTTTCCGCCAATATTTTGTTTCAAGTCGAAATCTGTCAATTCGTAATTTATATTGTCAATTGCCGCTACAAACGGCTCTTTTAACGAGTTATCGGCATATTTTATCGTGCCGTTTTTTATTTTAAGGTATTTTAAGATTAAATTAACTCCTGAATTTTTCTCTTCATTGTTATTTTCGGTTTTATTATTTTCAAGTAAAGATGCAAAATTGAAATTACCGTTTTTATCTTTTGCTATGCTGATTTGCGGCGATTCAAGAGTTAAAATTTCAAAATTAAGATTTTTTTTGAAAAAATCTGTAAATTTTATGTCAGCGTCTATTTTTTTGGCTTTGAAAAGCGGTATTTGCGTTCTTAAATCCAAATTTGTAATGTTTAATTCGTAAGTAAAAGGGTTAAACTTTGCATTTTGTATATTCAGGCTAACTTTGTTCGGCATTTTAGATGGTAAAATTTTTGTGATGATGTATGGAATTCCAAAAAATCCAAAAATTGTGTAAATTAAAAAAAACACCGCAAAAATCAATACGCAAAGTCTTTTTTTATCAGCAAAAAATTTTAAGATTTTTTTCATTCTTTCTCGTTTGTTTATATAAATTTCATAAAATTATAACAAATTTTTGTTTGAAAAAGGTTAAAATTTTTGGTTGTTCAAATTTGTTGCGCTGTTGATAGCAGTTATTTTTTTAGAGAGTTGAAAAAGCTTACAAATGAGTCTATTATAGGTTATTTTTACGATCCGAACATTCATCCTTACAGCGAATTTCTACTTCGTTTTATGGAGGTTAAAAGAGATTGTAAAAAGCTCGGAATCAAGGTTTATGCGGGTGAATATGATTTTAATGACTGGCTAAACGGTGCAAAAGGTCTTGAAAATGAGCCTGAAAAAGGCAAACGCTGTCAATATTGTTTTGATTTCAGAATGTCCGAAACGGCGGAATTCGCTAAAAAAATCGGTGAGAAGAAAATCAGCACAACTTTGCTTATGAGTCCTAAAAAATCGCATTTACAACTGGTCGACAGTCTAAAAAAAATTTGTGACGAGCAGAATTTGGAATTTATAGCCCCCGATTTTCGTAAAAATGGCGGTACAAACGCGCAGTTTGCTCTTGCAAGAGATCTTAAAGTCTATCATCAAAATTACTGCGGTTGTATTTATGCGCTGCGTGCTCAAAGAAAAGAATCTGAAATTTTTGAACTGATGAGCCCTGTAAATCGCCAAATTTTACCTAATTCGATAGAAGATAAAATCAGGCTTTACCGCAAAATTTCAAAGCTTGAGAAAAAGGGCATAAAATTTGAAATTTTAAGAGATAAATTTATAAATTATCGCCTTTTGAGTTTTGTAATAAAATTTGACGGTATTGCGCAAAATAGCGTGGTTTTATTTAATTCGCATTTTAAACTGAACTTTGTGAAATTTATGATACCTGACAAGTGTCATAAATTTTTTAGCGATAAAGAGCAGATTAAAATTTTAAATTTTAAAGAATTTTGTAAAATTTCAAATGTAAAATTTAAAAATTTTGATGAGTTTGCAGCTTGCCCGCTATCAGTAAAAAAAGAGCTTAAAATAAGAAAAAAAATAGTTGGAGCCGGTAGTTTTTCGCCTATCATTATAGTAGATAAAATTCCGCGCGCAAAGTGCGAAATATCGGCAAACTCAAAAATTTACATTGACATTAGGGAAATTTTAGTAAGAATTAGATAAAATTCAAAAATTTATCAAAAGTAAAGGAAAAAAATGATTGATATAAATGAAATTTTAGAAATTTTACCACACCGTTTTCCATTTTTATTAATAGATCGTGTAATTGATTTGCAACCCGGAATAAGCATAAAAGCATACAAGAATGTTACATTTAATGAACAAATTTTTCAAGGGCACTTTCCAGGTCATCCGATTTATCCGGGAGTTATGATAATTGAAGGAATGGCGCAAGCAGGTGGCGTGCTTGCTTTTAAAAGCACAACTGATGAAGATTTGTCAAATAAAGTCGTATATTTCATGACAATCGATAAAGCGAAATTTCGCCAACCGATAAGACCCGGAGATCGCTTGGAATACAGACTTAATGTATTAAAACATCGCGGCAGAATTTGGGTTTTGAAAGGCGAGGCGCTGGTAGATGATAAAGTAGCAGCCGAAGCTGAACTTCAGGCTATGATAATGGATAAATAATGAAAATTCATTCAACTGCAATTGTAGAAGACGGCGCGGTTTTAGGTGAAAATGTAGTAGTTGAGGCTTACGCATTTGTAGGTCGAGATGCAAAAATAGGCGCAAATTGTGTGATAAAACAAGGTGCCAGGATTATCGGTGATACTGTAATAGGTGAAAATTCCAAAGTTTTTTCTTACGCGATTGTCGGAGAAATTCCACAAGATATGAGTTTTACAGATGATGAAAAAACAGGTTTAATAATCGGTAAAAATGCAACGATTCATGAGTTTTGCACGATTTCAAGCGGATCTCATAAGGGCGACGGTTTTACGCGCATAGGAGACAATCTTTTTATGATGGCGTATTGCCACGTAGCGCACGATTGTATTTTGGGAAATAATATAATTTTAGCAAACAACGCGACTCTTGCAGGACACGTGCAAATGGGTGATTTTGCTGTTATTGGCGGACTTACTCCGGTTCATCAATTCGTGCAAATCGGCGAAAGCTGCATGATAGCAGGAGCAAGCGCATTGAATCAGGATATCGTACCGTTTTGCCTGGCTGAGGGAAACAGAGCTTATATAAGGGGACTTAATTTAATAGGAATTAGGCGTCGCTTTGATAGAGATGAGGTTGAAATAATAAATAAAGCATATAAATTTTTATTTAATCGAGGCGGCAGTTTAAAAGAACAAGCCGAAATTTTACTTAACGATACGAAAAATGAAAATGTAAAAAAAATGTGTAATTTTATATTAAATACCAAACGCGGAATACCGCTAAATAAAGGAAATTGATGAGTAGAATTTGTAGTTTTTGTGGACATTCCGATTCGGATGGTCGCAAAATTATTCCAAATGAAAAAGGTGATGCGTTTATTTGTGAGGAGTGTGTTAAAATAGCCGGCAGTGTGCTTGACGGCGAAGAAAATAAAAATTTAACCGAAAATGAAAAAGTTGATTATAAAAGCATAACTCCACAAGAGTTAATGGAAGTGTTAAATCGTTATGTGATAGGACAGGAGCGTGCTAAAAAAGCTTTTAGTGTAGGAGTTTATAATCATTATAAAAGAATTTTTAAACAAAACGAGATTGATGATGATACCGAGCTTTCAAAATCAAATATATTGTTAATTGGACCTACAGGAAGTGGCAAGACTTTAATGGCTCAAACTTTGGCTAAATTTTTGGAAGTTCCGATTGCGATTTGCGATGCTACAAGCCTTACTGAGGCAGGATATGTAGGCGAAGATGTGGAAAATATACTTACAAGACTTTTACAGGCTGCCGGCGGCGATGTAAAAAAAGCCGAAAAAGGTATAGTTTTTGTAGATGAAATAGATAAAATCGCGAGAATGAGCGAAAATAGATCCATTACTCGTGATGTTTCAGGCGAAGGTGTACAACAGGCACTTCTTAAAATTATTGAGGGAAGCGTTGTAAATATTCCGCCAAAAGGTGGCAGAAAACATCCAAATCAGGATTTTATACAAATTGATACTACAAATATTTTATTTGTTTGCGGCGGGGCGTTTGACGGATTAAATGAAATTATAAATCGTAGAATGGGTGAAAATATTCTTGGTTTCGGACAGGAAAAACGCTCTAAAAAAGAGAGTCAAAATTTACTTCATCTTGTCGAGCCTGATGATTTAGTGCATTTTGGAATAATTCCGGAGCTTATAGGAAGACTTCACGTAGTGGCTACTTTAAATGAGATTGATGAAGATGCGATGATTAGAATTTTAACAGAGCCTAAAAATGCTATTTTAAAACAGTATCAAAAACTTTTTGCAATTGACGGGGCAAATTTGAAATTTGAAGATGACGCTATAGCCCAAGTTGCTAAAAAGGCGATTGAGCGAAAAACAGGAGCCAGGGGACTTAGAAGTATAATGGAAGATATAATGGTAGATATAATGTTTGATTTACCTGAACTTGCAGGATACGATGTGATAATCACAAAAGACGTTGTTAATAAAACAGCCAAACCGATTTTGGTTAAACAAAATAAAGGAAAAAAATGTTGTTAGATTCTATTTTGGGACTTTTTTCAAGTGATATGGGAATAGATTTAGGTACTGCAAATACGCTTGTACTTGTAAAAGATAAAGGGGTTATAATAAATGAACCGAGCGTGGTAGCGGTGCAAACAGAGCAATTCGGTAAGCAAAAAATTTTAGCAGTCGGCAGAGAAGCTAAAGAGATGGTAGGAAAAACGCCTTCCGATATAAAAGCTATCCGTCCGATGAAAGACGGTGTTATAGCAGATTTTGATATGACAGAAAAAATGATAAGGTATTTTATAGAAAAAACACATAAAAGAAAATTTTTCTTAAGTCCTAGAATTATCATATCCGTGCCTTACGGCCTTACACAAGTGGAACGTAAAGCCGTAAAAGAAAGTGCAATGTTAGCCGGAGCCAGAGAAGTTTATCTTATAGAAGAGCCAATGGCAGCTGCGATAGGAGCCGGACTTCCTGTAAAAGAGGCAAAAGGCAGTCTGATAGTAGATATCGGCGGCGGAACGACTGAAATCGGTGTGATATCTCTTGGTGGACTTGTTATAAGTAAATCGGTTCGCACAGCAGGCGATAAGATAGACAGCAGCATTGTAAATTACGTTAAAGAAAAATACAATTTGCTAATAGGCGAGCGAACCGGTGAAGAGATAAAAATAGCAATCGGCACTGCGGTTCAACTTCCAAAAGAACTTGTTACTGTTGTAAAAGGACGCGATCAAGTAAGCGGACTTTTAAGCCGAATAGAATTAACCAGCGAAGATGTGCGAGAAGCAATGCGCGAGCCGCTTAAAGAAATTTCCGACGCTTTAAAAGTTGTGCTTGAAAGGATGCCGCCTGATCTTGCAGCGGATATTGTAGAAAACGGCATTGTGCTAACAGGCGGTGGCGCTTTGATTCGCGGTTTTGATAAATATTTAAGCGAACTTGTTAAGCTTCCTGTGTTTGTTGCCGATGAACCGCTTTTAGCGGTTGCAAAAGGCACAGGCAAAGCTTTGGAAGAGATTTCTTATATAAGACAACTTACAAATGATTAGAAAACGACTTTTAATAATTGCAATATTATTAGTCATTTCTATTGTTTTCGGTTCAATTTTTAGGGGAAAGGTTGTGGAAATAACCGGCAGGATTATAAGTTCATATTATAAAAGTGTAAATTTTGTTCAAGATAAGTTTAATATGCATTTTAATCAAATAGAAGAGATTAAAAGACTTGGAGAACAAAATAAAGAACTTCAAAAATCAGCCGTTTTACTTTCCACTTTTGCAAATGAGTTAAATCAAATTTTAATTGATAAAAATTCATCCATCTACGAACCGAAAGTTAAACTCATAAAAACATTAACTTATGCAAATATCAGCGATTACAATAAATTTTGGGTAAAATTTGATGATTTTAATCAAAGCAAAATTTACGGTTTGATTTCTCAGGGCAAGACTGCAGGAATTTTAACTGCAAAAGACGGTAAGCCGCTTGCAATTTTACAAAATGATAAGAGTGCATCTTTTTCAGTTTTGATAGGTGAAAGCAGAATTCCTGGAATTGCCATTGGAAATGAAAATGGTTTAATTATAAAATTTATTCCTCAATGGCTAAATCCAAAAGTTGGTGATGAAGTCGTTACAAGCGGGCTTGACGGGATTTTTTTTGCAGGGGTTGAAGTAGGAAAAGTGTATGAAATAATTGATGAAAATTTATATAAAAGTGCCGTAATAAAACCGTATTTCGATCAAAATATACCGGCATTTTTATATGTAATTACAAAGGAAAGATAATGCCAAAAAGAACAGATATAAAAAATATTTTACTTATAGGTTCGGGTCCGATTATTATCGGTCAAGCGTGTGAGTTCGATTACAGCGGCACTCAAGCTGCAAAAACACTTAAAAAATTAGGTTATAGAGTTGTATTAATCAATTCAAATCCGGCTACTATTATGACAGATCCTGATTTTGCGGACGCTACTTATATAGAGCCGATTACAAAAGAGAGCATTTTAAAAATTATAAAAAAAGAAAAAATTGATGCGATTTTACCTACTATGGGTGGACAAGTTGCGTTAAATGTCGCTATGGAAGTATTTGAAAGCGGTGAATTTGGCGATGTAAAATTTCTTGGCGCAAAACCGGAAGCAATAAAAAAAGGCGAAGATAGAGTCGCTTTCAAAGAGGCGATGCTAAAAATCGGTATGGATTTGCCGAAGTCGGAATATGCTTACAATATGGATGAAGCTATGAATGCGGCAAATGATATCGGTTTTCCTGTTATGATTAGAGCAAGTTATACTTTAGGCGGCGCAGGAAGCGGTGTGGCTTACAATATCGATGAGTTTAAAGAACTTGCTCAAAATGGCATTGAAATCAGCCCGATACATGAAATTTTAATTGAAGAGAGTCTGCTTGGTTGGAAAGAGTTTGAAATGGAGGTTATAAGGGATCATAAAGATAACTGTATAATTGTCTGTTCTATAGAAAACCTCGATCCGATGGGTGTTCACACTGGAGATAGTATCACGGTAGCGCCTGCTCTTACATTAACGGATAAAGAGTATCAAAAAATGCGCGACGCCTCTTTTGCAATTTTGCGAGAAATCGGCGTTGATACAGGCGGAAGTAATGTTCAATTTGCAATCAATCCAAAAAACGGCAGAATGACTGTAATCGAAATGAATCCGCGCGTTTCAAGAAGTTCTGCGCTTGCCAGCAAAGCAACCGGTTACCCGATTGCAAAAGTGGCAACTATGCTTGCAGTCGGCTTCAGTCTTGATGAGATTAAAAATGACATCACGGGTACAGCCGCAAGTTTTGAACCGGTAATTGATTATATCGTTACAAAAATTCCGCGTTTTACATTTGAAAAATTTCCGGGATCAAATCCGTATCTTGGCACTTCAATGAAGAGCGTCGGCGAAGTTATGGCGATAGGTCGCAGTTTTAAGGAGAGTATTCAAAAAGCGCTTTGCAGTTTGGAAAAAAATTTATGCGGTTTTAATTGCTTGAATTTAAGCGAAAACGATCTTGTTTTTGGTCTTAGAAATCCGCAAGAAAAGAGAATTTTATATGTCGCGCAAGCATTTCGCGACGGTTTCAGTATAGATGAAATTTATGAATACACAAAAATCGATCCGTGGTTTTTACAACAAATAAAAGAGATAGTAGAGTTTGAATCTAAAATCGATATGGATATTATAAATAATGCCGAGCTTTTACGAAAAGCTAAAACTATCGGTTTTTCAGATAAAATGATAGCAAAGCTTGTAGATGAAAAAGATAATCTTGAGCTTACTCAAAATGATATATATTTTGCAAGACTTCGTCAAAACATCACGCTTGAATATAACGAAGTTGATACGTGCGGTGGCGAATTTAAAGCGCTCACTCCATATCTTTATTCAAGCACGAATATTACGCCTGGTTTGCCGGCGTCTGCTACAAAAAACGAAAAAAAGGTGCTTATAGTAGGCGGCGGACCAAATAGAGTAGGGCAAGGAATAGAGTTTGATTATTGCTGCGTGCATGCAAGTTATGCTCTAAAAGATATGGGAATTACAACGATAATGTATAACTGTAATCCTGAAACAGTCAGCACGGATTATGATACCAGCGATATTTTGTATTTCGAACCGATTGATTTCGAACATTTAAGAAGTGTAATAGAGCGTGAAAAACCTGACGGTGTAATCGTGCATTTTGGCGGTCAAACTCCACTTAAATTCGCAAAACGCTTAAATGTGATGGGCGCTAAAATCATAGGCACAAGTGCGCGCACAATCGATATCGCAGAGGATCGCAAGAAATTCAGCGAATTTATAAAGCATATAGGTGTAAAACAGCCTAAAAACGATACCGCTATAAGCGAAGCTGAAGCTATTGAAAAAGCGGCGAAAATAGGTTATCCGGTGCTTGTGCGCCCTAGTTATGTTCTTGGCGGCAGAGCTATGAGACGTGTATATAATGAAAATGAACTTAAAGAGTATATGAATGAGGCTGTAAAAGTCAGTTACCACTCTCCTGTTCTGCTTGATAAATTTTTAATTGATGCTACCGAACTTGACGTTGATGCGATAAGTGACGGCAAAGACGTATATATAGGTGCTATTATGGAGCATATCGAAGAGGCCGGCATTCACTCGGGAGATAGTGCAAGCATATTGCCGCCTATGAGTTTGAGCGATGAGATGATTGATAATGTAAATTCCGTTACAAAAGAGATTGCTCTTAGTTTAGGTGTAATCGGGCTTATGAATATACAATTTGCTATTTTTGAAAATGAACTTTATATGATCGAAGTAAATCCGCGCGCAAGCAGAACTGTTCCGTATGTAAGTAAAGCGACCGGAATTCCGATGGCGAAAGTGGCGACTCGCGTTATGTGGCAGGGAAATTTAAAAGAAGCGCTTAAATTTTATGATGAATTCGGCGTTTTGTTTGAAGAAAAAGGCATTTTAAAACCGCGAGTTTCAAACCATATTTGCGTAAAAGAGAGCATTTTTCCGTTTAATAAACTTCAAGGGGCGGATCTTATTTTAGGACCTGAGATGAAAAGCACGGGAGAAGTTATGGGAATAAGCGAAAATTTCGCAAAAAGCTTTGCAAAAAGTCAAATAGCTGCAAACAATGTGCTTCCAACGAGCGGAAACGTTTTTGTCTCTCTTGCGGTTCATGATAAACTTCGTGCAGCCGAGCTTGCAACCGAGCTAATTAAAATCGGCTTTAAAGTTGTGGCAACAAGCGGTACTTGCAAAACATTAAGAGATGCTGGCATTGAATGCGAGTTTGTATATAAAATCAGTGAAGGTCGTCCAAATATCGAAGATAAGTTGAAAAACGGCGAAATTTCGTTAGTTATAAATACAAGTGACAATAAATCAAATACAAACGATGCCGCTAAAATTCGCCAAAGCGTTTTACGTTTTAAATTGCCGTATTTTACGACAGTACGCGCGGCACTTGCTGCTATTCACTCTGTAAAAGCTATGAAAGACGGCTCAGCTTACGAAGTAAAATCTTTGCAAGAGTATCTTAAAGAAAAATAATCAGGCAAAATTCAAGGGTTTATTTTGATTATTTTAGTTCAAACGGATACTACAGCAGGCTTTGCAAGCAAGGATTTAAAAGAGATAAACGAAGCTAAAAATCGTCCTGTCAATACGCCTTGTTTGATTACGCTTTCAAAATTCAGTGTATTAAAAGATTTTGTGCGGGTTCCTGCGAAATTTAAAAATTTTGCTCGCCGCACAAAAAAAACTACAATAATTTATCCGAATAAAAAATCGTTTCGCGTCGTGCAAAACGGTGAATATGCAAAATTTTTAGATGAGATTAAATGGTGCTATTCAAGCAGTGCGAATGACCATAAAAAGGGATTTGATTTGGAATTTGCCAAAAATAGGGCTGATGTAATAGCAGACGATAAATTTTTTGAAGCTAAACCGTCAAGAATCGTCAAAATTTCAAAAACAAATATGAAAATAATTAGAAAATAAATTAAATTTACTTTTATTGCTTTGAAATTTCAACATAAAACTTAAAAATCTTTATGAAATAATTAAAAGATTAAATTTTATAAGTTTTTTACCGTTTTAGAATTTAAATTTCCAAGTTGAAATAAATATTTTGAGCATAATAAAAGTATTTTATAGTATTATAATCAGTGTTATAGATTTTCAAGCAAAAATTTTCTTTATGCTTGAAATTTAGAAATTTATATAAATTTGTAATTTATTTTAAGAATTCCAATAAAATTTTAAAATAAAACTTCCATTTAAAAGAATTTAAAAATGAAAAAAACCGTTAAAATAATTTCAAATTTAAATTAACAAATAAAATAATCAAATAAATTTTAATTTAGATATTTATGTTCATTTATGATAATTTATAAAAATAAATTGATAAAACGGTTTTTGGTATTCTTTTCAGTTCGGTTTTTAAAGTCATTTTTTATTGTTGTATTTTATATAGCGGCTTTGTTAATTATATAAATTATTTTAAAAATTCTGTTTTTTGGATTACCGGTCATGATTATTTATGACCGGTAATCAGATTAAAATATATTAGTAGAGATTAAATTTTCTTTAAAACTCATACACGAATTTAAGATTTGCGCTTAGTTCATCTACTTTACCGCCCATTGCTCCAAGACCGAAGCTGATGTTAGATAAAGGATTTATGGCATAAATGGCTCCTACTTCTCCACCTGCACTGAATCCGTCATTTTTACTGCTTATGTTTTTATTGATATTAGGCGCGTAAAGTTCGCTTTCATTATCAAACTCATATTCAAGTTTAGCGGTAGCATAAACATTTGTGTTTTCATTTGTTTGATAGTAAGCAGTGCCGTTATATTTAATTCTTTGAGAAGTAATGTCTTTTAATTTCAGTGTTTCACCGTTTATGTTTATATCATATCCATTGACATTCGCATAAGCATAACCGATTCTATTTTCTAAATTAAAGCTGTCGAAATAAGCATTATGACCTAAAAATACTCCGAGAGAATAAAATGTCGAATCTTTATCTACATTTAGATTATCATATCCTTTTAATGTGTAATCATTATTTAATCTTCCTATCTTTGCATAAGAATCTATAAATAAATTGTAAGGTAAATCAAATCTTGCAAGCGCTCCTAAAGCATAAGCATTTATATCTCCGTCACTTTTATATGAATTTGCTTTTCCGTCATAATCGCCGTAAGCATACTCTAAAAATACTCCGCCTAAGATATTATCACTTCTGCTTGCAACTCCTGCTGTAACATTTACTCCGTCTATATCAATATCGTTTTTATCAATATTGCTCTTATAGCCTTCTATATAAGCGAAACTTATAAGATTGTCGGTATTTGTGCTGACATTATTATCTATTATGGCATTTATATTTGAGATATTTTTAATAATGTCGTTATCAGATTTATTTACAACTGCCGTTGAAGCAAGATTTGGGATTAAAGCGTGATTAATCTTTGCATTTATATTCGGCACAATAGGTTTGCCTGGATTACTTGGTTCAACTGTTCCTGGATTGCTTGGTTCAACTGTTCCTTCTGCTGATAATAATAATAAATTGCTGCCGTCATTTTGTAATTTCAAATCATAAGTCGCACTTGCTCCTAATTCTGAAATGTATTTGTTTTTTGTAAGCTCTTGCGTACCGTTTATGATAAGTTTTCCTTCTGCATTATCCGTAGCTTTTAGTTCACTATCAATGTGAGCTTTTTTAATGATATAAATTTTATTATTCGGAAGAAAGTTTTTAATCACTACTTTGCCATCTTCTTCATTCGGTATAACTTTTACATTGTTTAAGACAGTATCTTCATCGTTTGTTAATTGAAGCACAATATCATTTGTCGTTATATCTTTCGGTAAATAGAAATTTGCATTTTCAAAATTTGCAATATTTCCGGCTATGAGATCTTTGCCTTTTACGTTTAAGGTATTGCCTGAAATTTTTCCTTTATCGGAATTTCCACCGTAAATTTTGCCTTTAACTAAAAAATATTTACCAAGTTTTGTTTTATTTCTGCCGCCTGTGTGAGAGATATTTACTGTATTATTAATAGCATTACCATTTTCACTTGCTCCGCCTACAATACTATTTATATTTGATGATGCAACTGTTACTGTATTTAAAAAAGCATTGCCATTGTTTGAATATCCGCCATAAATATTATTTACTATGTTTGATGAATTTATTGTTACACTGTTTTTTGTAGTGTCACCATTGTCTACTTCTCCACCATAGACTTCACCGTTTATTGAGGACGATTTTATAAAAACTTTATTGTAATACTGACCTCCACCAAATACATCACCGGCTACTGCCGTTCCTTGCTCTATATAGACTTCATTTGAATTGCTGTTGCCTATTGATGAATTTCCACCTGCGACATCTCTATCTACTGATGAAGCTTTTATAATAACTTTGTTTAGATTTGCGCTACCTAATTTTGAGTATCCGCCAAGAACTCCACCTGTTATATTGGAATTTAAAATTGTTACTATATTTTTGTTGGCTGATTTGTTTGCCCTCATAGTATATCCGCCATAAACATCAAGATATCTTTTATATGTTTTAGGAGTTTGTGTAACATTTATTTTGTTTTTAAAAACATTTCCATTTTCGGAAAAAGCGCCTATTAAAGATACGACGGTATCTTGTAAATAAACAACACTGTTTATATTTGCATTTAAAGTATAGTCTGTTATATCATTGTTTTTACTTGCACCCGCCATATACGCTACCCCGTTTGCTTCGGTTATCTTATCAAGCTCAAATGATTTTTTACTTGAAGGAGTTCCTACTTTAATAGTATCGCCGTCTAAAGAGCTACCGCTTAAATTTAAAGTATAATCCGTGGTGAAATCAGCTTCTATTGCATTTAATGAGCTGCAAAGAAGCGCTAAAACTATTGAAGAACCAATTACAAAACGACTTTGAAATTTAGTTTCTCTCTTGTTTGCGAAAGAAATAAATTGTTCCATAAAATTTCCTTTGAAATGAATTTTATTTTAATTTTATAATTATATAGCAATACTATTAAATCAAACTAAGTTTTTATGAGATAAAATAAAATTTATGAAAAAAGTTAAAATATTTTAATAAAAAACATACTGAATTCTTAATAAATTGAAAAATATTTGTTTTGCTATATTATAATTTTTGCCAAACGGAATTTTTTTGGCAAATTTTGATTATTAATTTCAAACGAATGGTTTTAATATAAAAAAGGTGTGAAAATGAGCGATTTAATCAGGAATTTAAAAAATAACGGGTTTGAAGTGGTTTGCGCCGCAAATGCTGATGAAGCTTTAAAAATAGTAAAAAGCTTAATAAAAAGCGGTGATAAAATCGGACTTGGCGGATCCGAAAGTGTGCGAGAAATCGGGCTTTTGGATTATGTCGTGAGCTTAAAAGACGTGAATGTCTGCAATCAATATGAAAAAGGAATTTCTATGGATGAAAATGTAAATTGCCGTAGAAATGGACTTTTGGCGGATATTTATTTTTGCAGCACAAATGCTGTTACGCTTGATGGTTTTTTGGTAAATGTGGACGGCAGCGGAAATCGCGTGGCAGCGTTAAATTACGGACCGAAAAAAGTCGTAATAATAGCAGGTAAAAATAAAATCGTTAAAAACTTGGACGAAGCGATTAAACGATTAAACGAAGTTGCGATACCGAAAAATATCGAGCGTCTAAATAAAAAAGCTGAAAGTTTCGGAAAAACAGGAAAATATACAACCAAAACTATAGCAAGAAAATACAGTATCATTGAAAGTGACGCAGACAATAGAATTTTGATTATTTTAGTTGATGAAAATTTAGGATATTAGATTTTTAGATGATTTTATGATTAAAATTATAAAAAATTAATCAAATAATTTTATTGCGGTAATTTAAAAATTTTTAACATTAAAGCTATTTTAACAGATAAAATTTTAAAATGTGAAAATTAAAAATATTTTAGAATTAGATGAATTATTTTTTTTGAAATTATAAAATTTTAATTGTATTAAAATAAATTTTTATGAAAGCCGAAATTTATATCCGGCTTTCATTTTTGAATTACTAAAATCCGTTATCTTTTTTCTTAGCTTCTTCAATGACGGTATTTTTAGGATAAGCAAAAATTGTTTTTCGTTCGATATTGATATTTTCTTTATCATCAACCGCAAAAGCTTTTATAACAATCGGTATGATAGTATCTTTTCGCTCATCGTTTACCAGTTGCTTTGTAGCCACTAATCTCACGATAATCTTTCTTTTTGTTCCGGCTTTAAATTTTACTTCTTTAGCCGGTCTTACGATTTTTATATCCGGATTATCGATTTCGAAATAGTATTTATGATCTTTTCTATCCGTATTTTCAAACATAAAAGTATAATCATTTGCAATTATAGGGTTTCCGTTATCAAAATTTATATTGTAAAGCTCTGTTGTGCGGTTTATATTTAAAAGCATATGCTCTTTTTTCGTACTTATAAATAGTAAAAGTCCAAGCACGACGGATAAAACAACTATATAGCCTATCGTTCTAAATCTAAAAAAGTTGATTTTGTTTCCGCTTGTTATCGCATTTTCACTGGTCCAATTGATTAAAGATTTTTTGCCGAGTTTTCCCATTACTTTCGAGCAGGCATCGCTACATTCCAAGCAGTTTATACATTCAAGTTGCATACCTTTTCTGATATCAATGTGTGTAGGACATATGCGAACACAGGCTTCGCAACCTATACATTCGCCGTTTTCAGGTTTATTTGCAATCATTACTTTTGTAGCCGGATCGTAAATTTTGCCACCGCGTTTTTCGTCATAAATAACTTGGACGGTATCATTATCGAACATTACGCTTTGAATTCTTGCATAAGGGCAAACATATATACAAAATTTTTCACCCAAATATACAGTATCAAATATAAAAAATGCAGCAAATCCAATTACAATACCAAATAAAAGTTTGTGTTCAGCCGGGTTTTGCAAATATACGAAAAAATCCTCAGGCGGTACAAAAAACCAAAGTAAATTTGAAGTGCCTATCAGGACTAAAATTGCAAAAAATATAATCGCAAATAGATTTTTTATACCGTGTTGCGGCTTTTTTTGTTTATTTGCGGTACTTTGGCGAATTCTGAAAATTTTGGTTTGTATAAGATCTCTATAAACCACGCGGAAAATAGTTTGTGGACACGCCCAACCGCACCAAATTCTTCCACCTAGAGTTGTAACAAAGAATATAAGTAAAAAGAAAAAAATTAAAACAAACGGCATCAAATAAAGCTCTTGCGTAGAAAAAGAAGTAAAAAATAAATTTAATTCTTTTTTGTCAAAACTGAGCAAAAATAGATGGTTTCCGTTGATTCTAATCCACGGAATAATAAATATAAAAACACTCATAAAAGTGAAAAAAGCATATCTTTTTTTGGTGTAGTTACTCATAAATACCCCTAGTGTGAAATTTAAATGATAATTTCAATTATACTATTTATAAATTGAAAAGTTAGTTAAAGTATAAGACACTAAAATTTTTTAATTTTAATAAAATTGTATTTATCGGGCTAATATTGTATAATTCCATAAAACATTATTCTTAAAGGAGATATGATGAAAAAACTATTTTTGGCATTTGCACTTTTGTGTGTTAGTTTGTTTGCCGAAACCGTGAAAGTAGGTATGGATAAAGAGTATCCGCCGTTTAGTTATTTGAATAATGGTGTAATGGCGGGATTTGAAGTCGATTTACTAAAAGAAATTGCATCGCAAACAGGTATTACAATTGAATTTGTACCGATGATTTTTGATGATATTTTTAATGAAGTTGAAAGCGGTCATATTGACGTAGGCTGCGGTGCTATAGATATTACTCCGGAAAGACAGGAAAGGTTTGATTTTTCTATACCTTATAATCGCACTGCCGATATTTATGTCACAGAAGCGACAAATAAAAATTTAGTCGGTCCAAGTGATTTAAAAGGTAAAAAAATAGGCGTGCTAACTGCCGGCAGTAAGCAAGAGAAAGTTGCCAGAAGCATACCTGATGCAAAAGTTATTATAAATGCAAGTTTGGCAAATTTGTTGATTTCAGTTAAAACAGGCAGGATAGATGCTTGTATAATCGAATCGATAAATGCTCCTGCTGTTCTTGGAAACGGATATGATTTTGCCTCTTCAAGCGATAAAATGGCTATGGATACACTTAAAAGTTTTGGAATGGACTCTAAACTTGAAATTTTTTATATAGATACGGCTTCTGCTATGCAACAAGGTATGATTGTTAAAAAAGGAACAAGGTCTGATTTATTAAACAAAATAAACAGCGCAATAGATAATCTTAAACAAAGCGGTAAAATAGATTCAATGCTAGCAAAATACGGTTTGAAATAAAAAATTATTTTTAAGAATAAGGCGCTGAATTTAAAACTGCGCCTTATAATACTATTTAAATTCTATTAAAATTTGTTATTTAAAAAAAACGGTTAAAAATTTTAAAAATTATTGTTTTAATTTTTTTAGTCGTTGATTACAGCTAAAAGTTCTTTGTTATCTTTTGTCTTTAACATCTTTGAATATAAAAATTTCAAAGCTTCTATATCGTCCATAGTTGAAATTACCGATCTTATAGCCCAAATTTTTTGCAAATCAAGAGGATTTTGCAAAAGTTCTTCTTTTCTGGTTCCGGATTTTAATATATTTACAGCCGGATAAATGCGACGATCCGAAATACTTCTATCAAGTACTATTTCGCTATTTCCGGTGCCTTTAAATTCTTCAAAAATCACATCATCCATGCGAGAGCCGGTATCTATCAGCGCTGTAGCTACTATCGTTAGACTTCCACCGTTTTCTATATTTCTGGCGGCTCCGAAAAATCTTTTCGGTTTGTGAAGAGCATTCGCATCAACTCCACCGCTTAAAACTTTTCCGCTGCTTGGAGTTACAGCATTGTAGGCGCGTGCAAGCCGTGTAATGCTATCTAGTAAAATTATTACATCTTTACCCATTTCAACTGAACGTTTTGCCTTTTCTATTACCAATTCCGCAACTCTTACATGATTAAATGCCGGTTGATCAAAAGTAGAGCTGAAAACTTCGCCTTTTACGGAGCGTTCCATATCTGTTACTTCTTCCGGACGCTCATCTACTAAAAGTACTAAAAGTTGCACTTCAGGATGATTTTGTGCAATACCGTGAGCAAGTTCTTTCATTATTTCAGTTTTTCCGCTTCTTGGAGGAGCCACGATTAGACCTCTTTGACCTTTGCCGATAGGAGTAAAAAGATCCAAAACTCTACCTGTTAATTTTGTTGATTCGTACTCAAGTTTTAATTTTTGGATTGGGAAAATAGGTGTTAAATTATCAAATAATGGTCGTTCACGTGATTCTGCTATTGATTTGTAATTTATAGCTTCAATTTTTAAAAGCGCGTAATATTTTTCTTGATCCTTTGGTTCACGTACTTGTCCTGTTACTATATCTCCTACGCGAAGTGCAAATTTTCTTATTTGAGATAGACTTACATAAGCATCATTTATACTATCGCTGAAATTCGAATCTATTCCTCTTAAAAAACCGTAACCTTCCTGTGATATTTCCAAAATTCCTGTAAAAAGTATAAAACCGCCTTGTTTAGTTTGCGCTCTTAAAATTTCAAATACTAATTCTTGGCGGCGAAATTCACGCGGATTTTCGATGCCGACACTTGTTGCGATTGTAATTAAATCATCTAAATCAAGGATACGAAGTTCTTCAATTTTATAACCATCTACCGGTATATGCGTTCTTGTATGTTGTTTTTTTGTTTCCATTTTACCTCTTAAAATTTAAAAAAAGAAAGTTAGTCTTGAAGTTTAAAAATTTGATTTTATTAAAATTTTGCTTTTTTAAAGCTTAAAATTCCTCTAAAATGAGATATTTTCACTTTGTGGAACTGAAATTTGATTATTCTTATGCAAACTTTTTCTTATGATTTTTTCGCTTTTAAAACTTTGTTTTTGTAAAGGCGAAATTTTGCGCGAGATTAAAATCATATTTAAAATTTGCCCGTTTCTAATTGTAATATATACTCTATCGCCACTGTTAAAATAATATCTGTTTGAATGTGCTTGATAAATTTTACCGCTTGAAATATCATTAAAAATATAGTTGTAACTAATTTTTGAATTTCTTTTATAATTTATAATTTCCGCTTTTATGTTATTTGCCGAATCTATTGAGCTTATATCGTTTGAAAAATCAAAAAAGCAGCCGCTGAAAAATGTTAAAACAAAAATAAAAATTGTTAATTTTCTCATTGTTTGTATATTCCTAAAAAATATTCGTCTATATTTTCTTTTATTTTTGGCAAATTATTTCTAACGATACTTTCTAAAAGCGCTGAATTTATATCACCGAAATCACCGTTTAATAAGCTTTTTATTGCTTTAAAAGATCGTAGTGTCTGTTTTGAAAAAATCACCGAAATATCATCGCCGCTATAAATTATTTTTTCAAAATTTTCTTTGCAAATTTGAATGTGCATCAATATAGCAGGCTCGCTAAATGCTTTGTCTTCGACAGCTGCAATTATATTTCCGCTAAAATCGCAAAGTTTGTAAATATTTTCTATTCGTTCCGAGATGTTTTTTAATCTTTGCAAATTTTCATCAGATGTCATGGTAACCTCCAAAATTTTAGGTGAATTTTTGGCACTTTTGCTAAAAATTCACTGTAAAAAAAGAATTGTATTATATCACAATTTTTTGATTACTTTTTAAAAAAACTATAATTTTAATGGAAATAATGAAATTTTATAAAAATTTAATGAATTTTCGGCGAAAAATTCGCCGAAAATTATGAAAGTGGATAAACGGAAACTTGTTTGCGAGTCTTATCAAATCGCTCAAATTTTACTACGCCGTCAATTAGTGCGAAAATTGTATGATCTGTTCCTATTCCTACATTGTTTCCTGCGTGAGTTGCAGTTCCTCTTTGGCGAATGATTATATTTCCGGCTCTAACGAATTCGCCTCCAAATTTTTTAACACCAAGTCTTCTTCCGATACTATCACGGTTATTTTGGGTTGAACCTTGACCTTTTTTATGTGCCATTTTTTCTCTCCTTACGCAACAATGCTTGTAACTTTAACGCGTGTATATTGTCTTCTAAAACCGCGTTTTTGTTTTGAATCTTTGCGTCTGCGTTTTTTAAAGATAACGACTTTTTTATCTTTACCTTCATTTACGACTTCCAAGACAACTTTTGCACCCTCTACGAATGGTGCACCTACCTTCAAACTGCCGTCATTTATCGCTAAAACATCGGTAATTTCGACAATTGATTTTTTCTCAGCTGCAAAATGATCCAAATTTAGCAAATCCCCTTCGCTAACTTTGTATTGTTTGCCGCTATGTTTGATAATTGCATACATCAGCAATCCTTTAAAATTTTGGTAGATCATTTAGCACTTTTTTCAAAGATTTACGGAGCTAAAATGATTAAAACTTGCAATTCTATCAAAAAATGTATAAATTTTAGATAAATTTTAAAATTTCGGTGGCATTTAACCACCGAAATTTATTAAAATAGCATTTGAGCAAATGCGTAAATAATTAGAAATAAGAATATTAAACCTGTAAATAAAAGCAGGAATCCTATGAGTTTTGCCAGCCAACTCCATGATTCAAAATTGTCTTTTACTATGAGTTTTTCCAATTTACCGCTTTCTTTCAGTCTCTTATACCAGCGCATTTTGTCATTTTTTATCTCTTCTTCTTTTAAATTTCCTGAGAATATAGCCATATCCATCGGGAAACGATCCGCTCTAAAGTGAGTATTGAAAAAATGCACCGCAAATATAAATCCTGTAGCAAGTAATGCTTCGTCAGAGTGTGCCATGGCACAAACATTTATCATCCAAGCCGTCGCTTGTATATTTAGGCTCATCAGCTAAAGCGTTTATGCTTAAAGCTAAAGCCCCGATACAGGCTATAGTCTTTAAAATTTCGCGTTTCACCAAATCCTCCTTGCAGTTTTGGATTTTACAAAAATTTTATATAAAACGATTTTATTACGTTTTCTTTTTAATTTAAACTTAATTTACTTATCAAAAATTAAAGTTTTAATTAATAATATTCTTAAATTTCAGTTTAAAATGTTTGTTTTTAGAAATTTAAAACTTTATAGATAAAAATTTTAAAAAAGATTTAACTTTATATTGTAGAATTTTTAAAAATTAAAATTTTAAAGGAATTTTTGATGAAACGTTTGCTCGTAACACTTTTAGTGGTACTTTTTATGCATGGCTGCGGCAATAAAATTGATGAAAAAGATCCGATTTCCGTAATCCAGAATTTTATACTTTTATGCGAAAGTGGCAATATTGATGAAGCTGAAAAGCTTTTGGCTCCCAACAATAATGTGGATTATTTTCGTAAATATAAAAATTTAAACGGCGGAAAAGATATGATGTACATTGATTATGATTATAAAGGAAATGATGACGTAATAGAGCTTAGTTATGAATTTTTGGAAAATCTCAGCAGCAAAGATCAAGCCGTCGTAAAACTCACTTCAAATTATTTGGAACAAAATCAAAAATTCGACAAAGTTATTGTATTAAAAAATATAGACAACAAATGGCGTATTTATGAATTTCTGTTTATGCCGGTTAAAGTTAGAGGTAATATATGAATCAATTTTTTAAAAATTTTTTCAGCATAGGTTTTGCCTGTGTCATGTTTATAGTTTTTGCTTTTGCATGTGCGCTTGCTACGATTATTGAAACAGTTTTCAACACGGATACCGCATGGGCTTATGTATATGGTACAAGTTGGTTTGGACTTATAATGGTAATTTTAGGCATAAACTTAGCTTATAATCTATATCGCTACAATATGGCAAGAGCAAAAAAACTGCCGTCTTTTTTATTTCATTTCGGCTTTATTTTTATTTTACTGGGCGCCGTTATTACCAGATATTTTGGATTTGAAGGTTCTATGCATATAAGAGAAAACGAGCAAAGTAATGTCGTTTCAAGCCGTGAAGTTTATATGCAGCTGATTAGCACAAATGAAAAAGGCGATAAAATTTCTACGGATTTAAATCAATACGTATCTACAAAAGGTAAAAATAAATTTGATATGAAGCTTGAAATTGATGGCAAAACCGCAACTTTAAGTTATAAAAAATTTATATTAAACGGAATTGAAAGTTATGTAAATAAAGAGGGTGGAACTCCACGCGCGGAAATTTTATTCAGTGATGGTAAAAATCGTCGTACGATAGCATTTAAAAATAACGATTCAGTTGAAATCGGCGATGTAAGTTTTACTTTTAATGAAGCACCTAAACAATCCAAGTTTATAAGTATAATTTTAAAAGACGGAAAATTTTATCTTAAAACAAATCAACAAATTTATGCTGTAAAAATGAGTGATTCTAGTAAAACGTTACTTCCTTTAAATATCGATGTGGAAATGGGCGAACTTAGCTTTTATAATTATGAAGGTTTGAATTTTTCAGCAGTTTCGCTTTTGAGTTCCGCTGTGAAAGGTATAAAAGAGGTAAATCAAAAAAATGGCGGAAATAATGTAATAATCGCAAATCTAAACTATAATGGAGAAGATAAGGAAGTGTATATGCTTTTTGGTGAAAATCCGCGAAATTTCAGTGTAGGCGGAAAGAATTTCGAGCTTGCATGGGCACCGAAACTTTTTCATTTGCCGTTTTATTTAAAACTTAAAGATTTTAAACTTGACAGATATCCCGGATCAAATTCTCCAAGCGGTTACAGTAGTGAAATTTCGGTTATTTCAGAAAATGAAAATTTTGATTATGAAATTTTTATGAATCACGTGCTTGATTACGCAGGATACAGATTTTTTCAAAATTCATACGATATGGATGAGATGGGAACCATACTTTCAGTAAATAGAGATCCTGGAAAAATGCCTACATATCTTGGATATATTTTGCTTTGTCTTGGTATGTTTTTAAATTTTTTCAATCCTAATTCACGCTTTACCAAATTGTCTCGCCTTATAAATAATGCCAAAATTTCATCTTTTGCATTGATTTTTTGCGCTTTATTCGCCACAAATGCAATAAGTTCAGAACTTCCAAAAATCGATGAAAATCACGCTAAAAATTTAGGTTCTCTTATCGTACAGGGATTTGACGGTAGAATGGAGCCGTTCGATACGGCGGCAAGAGACTTGCTGAATAAAATTCACAGAAGTGACAGTTTTGTTGACGGAATGTCACCAAACGCTACGATGCTATCGATGATGATACATCCTGAATACTGGGAACAAGCTGAAGTCATCAAAGTAGATAATGATGAACTTAAAAAAATTCTTGGTATGGATAAATCGCGTAAATATGCAAAAATCGGTGATTTTTATAATGAAAATAGAGAATACAAGCTTCAAAAATTAAGCGAAGAAATCAACCGAAGGCCACCTGGAAATCGTTCTCAACTTGATAAAGAGATATTGAAAGTCGATGAAAGATTAAATATTTTTTATAATATTTTAATGACTGAAATGTTTCGTTTCATACCGAAACAAAAGGGTGAAAACAATGAATGGTTTTCTCCTGTAAAAGCTATGATATATTTTGATAAAAATGAAAGCGAGCACGTAAGTAAAGTGTTAAGTGGATATTTTACTAGTGTCTTAATGGCTGAGAAAGACGGTGATTGGAAAAAAGCTGATTTGGCGCTTGAAAAATTAAAAGAGTATCAGCAAAAAGTCGGCGCAGATGTTATGCCGTCAAAAAATGTCGTCAATTTCGAACTGTTTTTCAACAAAGCCAAAATTTTTGAGCGTTTGATGCCTGTTTATTTAATTACCGGACTTATTTTGCTCGCGCTTGTTTTTACGCGTCTGATGAAACCGGGACTTCAAATTTCAAAAGCTTTTGAAGCTGTTTATACCGTAAATATTTTGGCTTTTATTATCCATACGATAGGGCTTGCGATTAGATGGTATATTTCAGGACATGCGCCTTGGAGTAACGCCTACGAATCTCTTGTATATATAGCGTGGGCACTAAGCCTGAGCGGAATTATTTTTTCAAAAACTTCAGCTCTATCTCTTGCTTTAACTTCTATTTTAGCAGGAATTACGCTGTTTGTAGCGCACCTTAGTATGATGGATCCGCAAGTCGGCACAATTATGCCGGTTCTTAAATCTTATTGGCTTACAATCCATGTATCGGTAATCACTGCAAGTTACGGATTTTTGGGACTTTGTTGGCTGCTTGGAATTTTTACGTTGCTGCTTTTTATAATTCAAAGCAAGAAACCGAACGATCAAATTATAAATGCCATAAACGAAGCTACGCATATAAATGAAATGTCTATGATTTTCGGGCTTAGTTTATTAACTGTAGGAAATTTTCTTGGCGGCGTTTGGGCGAATGAAAGCTGGGGACGATATTGGGGTTGGGATCCGAAAGAGACTTGGGCATTAATTACAATTTTGGTTTATGCAGCGGTTTTACATTTTAGATTTATTCCTAGACTCAATTCTCAAATCGCTTTTGCTATCGCTTCCGCTTTTGCTTATTCAAGCGTGATCATGACATATTTCGGGGTGAATTTTTATCTAACCGGAATGCATAGTTATGCAAGCGGTGAAAAAGTTCCGGTGCCTACTTCTATATGGGTGATCGGTCTTACGATTATCGTTTTAAGTATTCTTGCATTTCGCAAACGTCGTTTTTCCGGCAGATTATAAAATTTTAAGGCGCTCAAAATTGCGCCTTAAAATTTATTTCTTTCAGTCTGATTTATTTGGTATTTTGTGTAAAAATTTCTAAGATAAATAAAAAATTTTATATTTTTTAATTTGGAATAAAAATGCGTTTAATTAAAAGATTTTTTACAATTTTTATGTTAACTTACACTTTGGTTTTAATTTTATTATGGATATGTCAGGAACGGTTGATTTTCTTTCCAAAATCGCTGGAGCAAAATTTTGCTTGGAATTTTAATGATAAATTTGATGAATTTTTTATTTATGTCGGTGACGAAATTTTTAATCAAAAAAGTGTTTCATTAAATTTAATCGCGTTTCGTGCTGAGAATCCGAAAGGAGCTGTGCTGTTTTTGCATGGAAATGCCGGAAATTTAGGCGATTTCGCGCATTTTCGCAATATATTTTTGAAACACGGATTTGATTTTTATGTTTATGATTATAGAGGTTTTGGGAAAAGCGGCGGACGAATTTATAATTCTTATGAACTTTTTAACGACGCCGGGAAAATTTTTGAGTTTATGAAAAATGATTTTGTAAAGCGAAATTTAGATTCAACTAGTCAAACGGATATGACTTCAAAATATCAAAAAAACAATTTTATTATCATAGGGTATTCTATAGGCAGCGGTATAGCAGCAAATATAGGCACACAAATGAAAGTTCATACTATACTTATAGCGCCTTATTTTTCGCTACGTGAATTAGCGGTTCAAAAGCTTCCTTTTGTGCCGTCTTTTTTAGTGCGATATGATATAAAAACCAATGAATATTTGCAAAAAAATTGTTGCGCAAAATCATTTAAAATAGACATAATATATGCTGAATTTGATACGCTGATTCCACCTGTAAATGCTTTAAGACTTGCAAAAATTGCACCGAATGCGCGAGTTTTCGAAGTGATGGCCGGACATAATGATATTTTGTATAATCCTAAAATGAATGAAATTTTTGATGAAATTTTGACTCAAAAATGATAAATTATCAAAAATAAAAATTTAAAAATTATAAAGACAATAAATATAATATGACGAAAAGTATAAAAAATAAAAGTGGCATTAGATAAGCATCATAAACAAAAACAAAGAAATAGAAATTTTAAAGAGAATTTAAATTCTCAAACTTTAAGCGGCAATAAAACTATAAATAATCAAAATGCAGATTTACAAAATAACTCAAAATTTAATAATCAATCAAATTTACAAAATAATGCAAAATAAAAATTTTAACAATTCATTAAATTCCACAAATAAACGAGTTTATAATTAGAATTATAGAATACTTAGCAACAAAAATTTCAAATGATAGAGAACATTTTACATTTGATTTTCAAAATTATGATGTTTATTTTTATTTCAGTCATTATTATAATGATTTCGCCATAGATTTTACTTCATTTAAACAGTAAAACTAATTAAAGATGAAGATTACAAAAAAATAAAGCAATATTTTTTGGATAGAACAGGCAAAAATTTCAGATAAAGCTGAAAAAGTTTTCGGTGCTTATGAAATTTTAGATTTAAACAGCTTTAAAAATTTTTAATTTTGCTTTTTTGTCGCTTTTTTGAAATAAAAATAAATTGCTAAAATTAAAATTATTAAAAACAAAGGAAGCAGCCATTTTGGATTATTTTCATAAAATTTTATTATCAAATTTCCGGCATAAAAACTTGCAAGTCCTACAGAAATAGCCCAAATAGCCGAACTTATAAAATTTAAAATTGAAAATTTCATAAATGAAAATTTAGTAAGTGCAATCGCCATTGGAACCAGCGTTTTAAATCCGTAAATATATTTTTTAAATAAAATTATTATGCTTCCGTATTTTTTAAATAAAACTTGAGAAAGTGCTAAATTTCGGCGCTGTTTTCTTAAATACGGCAAAATTTCCTTTTTGTTAAATCTTGTCAGATAAAAAAGTGCGCTGTCTCCTAGAAAATTTGCACCGAATGCAATTAAAATCGATAACCAGATATTCATAGAGCCGCCGCCGCTTAAAATTCCTGCGGCAATAAGTGCAATCATTCCGCCGCCCAAAGAATAAAAAAATAGTATCAAATAGCCGTAAGTGGCTAAATTTGTAAGCATCTCCTGCACTATTTAGCCTTTTCTACAGCTTCTATAAGATTTGTGTAACCGTATGAACTTTGTGAGTAAATTTCAGAACCGTCTATTTCTAAAACTACGCCACCAAGACTTGCTCCTACAAATACACCGCTTTTATTTGTAAAAACGTAGATATCATCGCTAAATGCGTTTAAAGTGCCTAAATTTGCGGTTGCATTAAGAGCTGTGGCAGTTACATCGCCTCCTAATGTTATTTTTGAATTTTGTATATCGTTTAAAAGTTTATCACTCATTATAAAAACGACTAAATAGCTGTCTTCATATCCTATTTGGAATCCAAGACTTGCATTCGATATGTCCGCTTTCATTACTTGCGAACCGACTACCGCGACGCCTTCGCCAAACATTCCGCCTATTATGAAGCCTACTTTTTTGGCACTTGGAAAAATTAAAATCGCTTTTGCATTTTGCACGATATTTGAAACGCTTTTTCCTTGCATAACTATGTTAAACGTATTTGCACTATCAAGTAAAAGCTCTTCTTTTGCAAAAATGCTTGAAGTCAGTAAAAAAATAAAAATTATGATTTTTTTCATTTTAATCCTTATTTTGCATAATCTACAGCGCGTGTTTCTCGAATAATATTTACTTTTATTTCGCCTGGATATTGCACTTTAGCCTGAATTTCTTCCGCTATCTCTTTTGCTAACAAAACGGCTTCATCGTCATTTACAAGCTTTGCATTTGCTATTACTCTTATTTCGCGTCCCGCGTTTATCGCATAAGCTTGTTTTACACCTTCTTTGCTTGTGGCTATATTTTCTATTTCGCTGACTCTTTTCAAAAATGCTTCCAAAACTTCGCGTCTTGCCCCGGGTCTTGCAGCACTTAACACATCTGCGGTGCAGACTGCCGCACTTTCCACACTTGTAGGCTCTTCGTGTCCGTGATGAGCGTAAATTGCATTTATCACTACAGGATTTTCTTTATATCTTTTGCAAATTTCAGCTCCAAGATCCACGTGACTTCCTTCAAATTCGTGCGTCAAAGCTTTTCCTATATCGTGAAGAATTCCTGCTCTTCTTGCCAAATTTTCATCTCCGCCCGTTTCGGCTGCAATTATTCCTGCAAGATGCGCTACTTCAAGACTGTGAATTAAAGCATTTTGCCCGTAGCTTGCTCTAAATTTCAGTTTTCCTATAAGTTTTACAATTTCAGGATGAATTTTTGTAAGTCCCAAATCCATGACGATATTTTCGCCTTCTTCCTGTATACCTGCTTCAAATTCTTCACTTACTTTTTTATAGACATCTTCGATTCTTGCGGGTTGAATTCTTCCGTCTTCCACCAAAAGCTCGACGGTTCTTACAGCAATCGCTCTTCTATAAAGATTATGCGAGCTTAAAATAATCGCATTTGGCGTATCATCTATGATAACATCAACGCCTGAAATCATTTCAAGAGTTTTTATGTTTCTTCCGTCTTTGCCTATAATTCTACCTTTCAAATCGTCATTTTTTATGTTTACTACATTGATAAGCCGTTCTGCTGCATATTCACCCGCATATCTTGTTGTTGCTTGCGCTAAAATATAATTAGCATTTCTTTTTGCTTCTTTTTTCGCCTCTTCTTCATATTTCCTTACTATATGAGCGATTTCGGCGCGCGATTTTTCTTCTACTTTTTGTAAAATTTCACTTTTCGCTTCATCTTCTGTTAAACCGGCTACACGTTCCAAAAGCTTTAGGCTTTCTTCCACTTTCGTTTCATAAGTTTTTTTAAGTGATGTTCCTTCATCGTAAATTGTTTGAGCGGATTTTTTTTCTTTTTCAAGCTCTTCACGGCTGTCTTTTAAAATTTCCTGCTCGGTTAAAACGGTTTGTTCTTTTTTGCTTATTTCATCAAATTTTGCGTTGTAATCTTTTTGAAGTTTAAGAGCTTTATCTTCATAAGCTTTTTTAGCTTCAAACTCAGCTTCTTGCACTGAAATTTTCGAATTTCTTAAAATTCCCTCTGCTTCAAATTCTATCGCTTTTGCTTTTGCTTTTGCTTGTTCCAAAAAAATTTCATAATTTGCGTTGTTTATTTTTCTAGCTATTAAATATCCTACTAAAATGCCTACCACAGCGGCTATTAAGCCGATTAAGAACTCTATCATATTTTCCCTTTTTTAAATAAATTTTTTTTGGAGTTATATAAAAATCTCCCACTAAATCGTGTTTTTGAGAAATTTCAGCTTTTGTAAAATTATCACTCAAACTTACAAAAACTACAATCGGTTTCGTTTTTAAATGTGAAAAAAATATATCGTAGTATCCTTTTCCATGACCGATTCTTGCGAAATTCCCATCAACTCCAATACAAGGAATTATCGCCATATCAAGCCCGTTTTGTGTATTTTGATTTGGCGGTTGTTTCACGCCAAAACGTGCAATTTCAAAAGGGCGTCTTAATTTTACCATTTTAAAGCTAACATCTAACATAAAAGGCACTAAAAACTCTCTTTTGATTCTGTTTTTTGAAAAATTTTTTGCTAAAAGATATAAATTAGGTTCATAAAATAGCGGCATAAAAATTAAAATTTTTTTTGCTTTAAAAATTTCAATTAAATTTGAAACAATTTTTAAAATTTTATAATGAGCGCATTTTGCGTGTATTTTTGCACCTGTTTTAAGTCTGTTTTTTGCTGTAATTCTGAAATCTTTTTTATCCATTTTTAACTACTTTTTTTGTATAATTCCAAAAAATTTTAAGGAATTTTATGAAAAAATCAGTTTGGATTATAACATTTTTATTATTTACTTTCGGTATTTTTTATTTTTTTAAAAGCGAACCGAAAACCGCTTCAAAAACGCCTTTAATAGAGCAAAATGCAACATTGAGTACGGATTATACCAAACCTTTCAGATTAAATTTAACGGATAAAAATTTTATAAAAATGCAAAAAACAAAAAGCGGTTTCAGTATAGAAAATAATGCTACAATGACTATTTTTGCATTCTTTGCAAGTTGGTGCGAAGCGTGCAGAGTCCAAAATGAAATTTTAAACTCAATAGCTGCAAAATATACTTCAAATGTGCAAGTAATCGGTGTTTTAATAAATGATGATATAGATAAAAATGCTACTTACGCATTTGCCGATAATTTAAAATTTCCTGTGGCTTTCGGCGAGAGCAATGACTATTTTGCAGGTGCGCTTGGCGGCGTTGCAGGAATTCCTTTTATGGTTATGTTCGATAATAAAGGTAAAATAATAGAAAATTTTAGCGGACTGGTTCCGGAAGAAATTCTTTCTACTGAAATTGAAAGGAATTTTTAATGTTTAATTTTTTTAAAAAAGGGTTGGAAAAAACCATAAACTCTATGAAATTCGCAAACGCAGGTAAAAATAAAATTTCAAAAGAAATTTTGGAAGATATGCTGCTTGAAGCCGATGTCGATTATGATATCGTAGAAGAGATACTTTATTATTTGCCACCGCAAGATGATGTAAAAAAAGATGATTTAAAGCGGGTTATGAATACTTATTTTAAATATGAAAGTCCAGAAATTCCGCAAAGCAAACCTTTTGTAGAGCTTATTTTGGGAGTAAACGGTGCCGGAAAAACAACTTCCATAGCAAAACTTGCAAATCTTTATAAAAAATCCGGAAAAAGCGTAATTTTAGGCGCTTGCGATACTTTCAGAGCAGGAGCGATTGAACAGTTGAAGCTTTGGGCTGAAAAAATTGAAGTTCCGATAGTAGCCACTGCACAAGGACACGATCCTGCAGCAGTTGCTTTCGATACTATAAGTTCTGCCGTAGCAAAAAAAATAGATAATGTTTTAATTGATACAGCGGGTCGTCTTCAAAATCAAAAAAATCTTGCAAAAGAGCTTGAGAAAATCGTGCGAATAAGCGCAAAAGCTTTATCAAGTGCGCCGCATCGTAAGATAATCATACTTGATGCAACGCAAGGAAACAATAGTGTAATTCAAGCAAAAGCTTTTAATGAAATTGCCAAAATAGACGGAATAATAATTACAAAACTTGACGGAACGCCAAAAGGCGGAGCGCTTTTTGGAATTGCACGCGAACTTGAGATTCCGATACTTTATATTGGTGTCGGCGAAAAAATGGAAGATCTTATAGAATTTAATGCACAAAATTTTGTAGAAACTTTGGTGGATGGAATTTACGAGTAAAAATATTTTGCAACGCGGCAATTTTACAAAATCAAATAAATTTAAATTTTATATTTGGCAATAAAATCGCTTTTTACAAAAAATATAAAATTTTATATTGATTATTCGGATTTTAAGTTTGGCATTGTTTAGTGCAAAATTTATGTTAAACAAAATATTTTATAAAGTAAAACAGAAATTTCGCGTTATTTTCATTAAATTTTTGGCGCCAAAAAAATATAAATTTCAAAAATAAAAATGCCTATTAGATTATATCTATGTCAAAACCGCTGATTCCTGCGTATTCTTTCGGTGCACTCGCGCTTAGAATTTTTATTTTTTTAGCGTTCAAAGCTGCTAAAATTTGCGCGCCTATGCCGTAATCTTTGAAATTTTCACTATCTTTTGTTTTTGAGTTTAACATCAGCAAAATTCCGCCGTTTTTATCAAGGAATTTTATATCTTCCATGAAATTTGTGAAATTCGGTGAGCTTAAAAAATTTAAATCCGTTGAAATTTTGTGAAATTTAACATTTGTTATATTTGAAATTTTGCCGAAAATATAAGCTCTGTGGATATTCGCTTCGTGGTCTTTTATATCAAAAAACTCCGCCTTAAAACCGCAAATTTCACCAATTTGTTTTTCGCCGAATTTTATCAAAGTTTCTTTTTTTAAGCGGTATTCTACGATTTGAGCGACTGATATCATATTTATACTATGTACTTTGCAAAATTTTTCCAAATCATCTCTTCTTGCCATATTTCCATCGCTTTTTACAATTTCGCAAATTGCCGCCATCGGTAAAATTCCTGCTAAACGGCACAAATCGGTTGAGCCTTCAGTGTGGCCGGTTCTACTGAGCACACCGCCTTTTTTTGCAATAAGCGGAAAAATGTGTCCCGGACGCACGAAATCGGCGGGTTTTGAAGTTTGTTTCGCCATCAATTCTATTGTCATATTTCGCTCGAATGCGCTGACACCTGTAATTGCTTCTTTTGCGTCGATTGTTACCGTAAAAGCTGTTTCATGGTTAGATGTGTTTTTATCCACCATTAACTCAAGTCCGAGTCTTTTGGCATTTGCTTCGTCAAGCGCCACGCAAAGCACGCCTTTTGCGTGTGTGATAGCAAAATTTACCTTTTGTAGGTTTGTAAAATTTGCCGCAAACACTAAATCCCCTTCATTTTCTCTATCCACATCATCGACCATTACAATCATTTTTCCGTTTTTTATATCTTCCAGTGCTTGTTCTACACTTACCATTTTTTTTCCTTTATTTTATTTTTTTAAACTTGAAATTTCATCAAATCCGGCTTTGATTTTCTCATAGAGCGGATAGAACGAAACGCCGTTAACTCTTACATTTGCTATTGTTGTGATAAAATTTGTATCACCTTCCCATCGCGGAACCAAATGATAATGTACATGTTCTGCAATTCCGGCTCCTGCCGCCTTTCCAAGATTCATACCGATATTAACGCCTTTTGCGCCTGCCTTAGTTTTTAAAATTTCAACGCCTTTTCTAACGAAAAAGCTTATTTCCTGCCATGCTTCTTCACTTAGAAGTTCGATTTTATCGGTATGCTCATAAGGTATAACCATAAAAGCGCCAGGACTGTAAGGATAAAGATTCATAATTCCAAAACAGAAATCGGCTCTAAATAATACGCCTTGTTTTTCATCCATTTTGGGATGTGCTACGATACTGCAAAAAGGGCAATCTTTCGGTTTTTCAGTAAAATAATCGCTTCTCCATGGCGCACAAATATAATCCATCTCAAACTCCTTTCATTTCGCGTACGGCAGCACAGATATCGTTTTGACGCATAAAGTGTTCTCCTATCAAAAACGCATCAACGCCGACTTTATTCAAGTTTACCAGTTGTTCGCGCGAGTTCAGTCCGCTTTCAGCTACTATTATTTTGCCGTTTGGAATAAGTGGCACCAGTTCTTCCGCCAAATTCATATGCAAACTGAAATCGTTTAAATCACGGTGATTTATGCCGATTATATTTGCCCCGGATAAAGTAGCATTAAGCAGATCTTTTTTGTCATGTACTTCAACAAGTGCTTCAAGCCCGATATGATGAGTAAATTCAAGCAGTTTTTTCAGCTCTTTCAGACTTAAAGCTTTTGCGATAAGCAGCACAAAATCGGCGCCGTAAACCAATGCCTCTAAAATTTGATATTCATCAATAATAAAATCTTTTCTTAGAATAGGCATTTTTGTGTAACGGCGAATTTGTGATATAAACTCCAAATCGCCTTTAAAAAAATGAGGCTCTGTAAGCACTGAAAATGCGTCAGCTCCGGCTTTTTCATACTCTCTTGCAATTTCAACAGGTTTAAAATATTCTCTTATGACACCTTTGCTCGGACTTGCTTTTTTGATTTCGCAAATTAGCTTAAAAGGTTCATTCGGTGTGCTTTTTAGTGCTTTTATAACATCTCTTGGCATATATGGATTTGCCGATAGGCTTCTTCCTAAAAGTTCAAAAGAAAGCATTTTTTTGCGCCTTTTTAAATCTTCACGCGTTTTTTTTAAAATTTCATCTAAAATCACTTTTTCGCCTTTTTTATACATTCGCTTATTGCTTTTAGATGTTCTTTTGCTTCATCGCTTTTCATGAATTCTTCATTGTCTGATATTTTTTTCATAATTTTTGCGGCTTTATTGCATTTGCCGAGTTTATATTCGCCCCACGCAAGAGAATCCAAAAAATAAACGGAATCTGGCTCATTTTCCAAAGCTTTTTTTACAAGTTTTATTCCGCGTTTTATGTCTATATCGTGGTCTATTAAGACATATCCGTAGTAATTTTGATAGATTGGCATATTAAGTTTTTCTATTATCGGATCAAATTTAGCCATTACATTTTTTAAAATTTCAGTTGTGATTTTTCCGCGATTTTTTTCATATTCATAAATCGCATCCATGCCTAAAAATTCGTTATCGCCGCTTTTTTCAAACTCTTTAACAGCTAATCTTTGCGCCTCGTCAAATTTATTCATTCCGGCATAAATTTGAATCAAAAGTTTTGCGTCGTAATCATATTTTTTTAAAAGTTCAATTGCTTTATCATTATTTTTGATATACAAATATGCTGAAATTGCGTTGTCGAGATAATAATTTTCTTTTTTTTGTACGTAAGCTGCTTCCGAAATTTCTGCAAAATTTTGAAAATCGCGCCTCATTTTATAAATTTCAGCCAAAATATCACAAACTTTTTTGCCGCATCCTATAAGTTTTCTGTGTGTTTGCAAATATCTGATCGCTTTTTCGGCATCTTTCTTTTTGAGCAGCAGAACCTGCGAAATTTTTAAAACGTTTTCTTCGCTTTGGTTTAGCTCGTAAGAGCGTTCGTAGCTATCCAAAGCCTTATCATATTCGTTTGAAAAATAATATGTATCGCCTAAAAGCGAGTAATTTTTCGCATTTTTTTCTATATCTATAAGTTCTTTAGCTAGAACTGAAGCCGCATTGAAGTTTTGGACTCTTATATAATTCATAATTTTTAACTTTAAAAATTCACTGTCGCCGTTTAAAACCTCATCACCTAATTTAAGAAGTTCGTTTAAACTTGAATTTTTTGATATTGTGGCAAGCTTTATCGCCTCTTTCAGGTAAATTCCGGCGCCTGTTCTGTCATAAAGATTTTTATAAATTTTAATTGCTTCATCAGGTTTTGAGTTTGATAAATTAAGTGCTTTAAGCACATTAAAATTTATATCTTCATCGTTTATATCGGCTCCGAAAATTGTAATATTTAAAAATAAAAAACATGCCAAAATTTTTTTCATAATTCGTAATCTACACTTTCTAAATTTGCTTTTTTAAAAATAGCGCTTGTGTTTTTGCTGTAATTTTCGCCGTCATACATAAAATCAGGGCTTAAAATTTTAAGTCCTGATTTTGAGTTTTTTTTCGCATGAATCAGTGCAAGAGCTGATTCTTTTCCTACTTTTGAATGTATGAATTTCAAACTCAGAACGCTGAATTTGCTTGCTTTTAAAGTTTCAAAAATTTCACTTAAAACTTTGGCTTCATAGCAAAAAATAAGCTCGCCGTTTTGCTTTAAATTTAAGCTTGAGCTTTTTATAAAATCTTTTAAGCTTAAATTTAAATCAAATTTACTTATCAATTTATGCTCATTTGTTGTTTTTGTATTTTTAGCGTTGTAAAATGGTGGATTTGAGACGATGAAATCGAATTTTTGGCTTGTAAGAAATTCGTTGAAATCATTTATTAAAATTTCGCAATCAAGTTCGTTTTCAGTTACATTTTTTCTTAAAATTTGAAAATTTTCACTTTGAATTTCAAGCAGACTGATTTTAAAATTTTTAAAATCTCTAGCAAGTAAAAGTCCCAAAATTCCACATCCTGCACCTACATCCAAAATTTTGCCGCCTTTATATCTTTTAGCTAAAATTTCAGCTGCAAAATCCCATAAAAAAAGGGTATCGCTTGTATAACGATACCCAGATTTGAATTGAAAAATTCTCATTTTTTCAAAATATCTTTTATAATCATATGCGCATGATTTATGGCAACTACAATTGATCCACCGTTTCGCGTGATGAGATCTCCACCTACGTAAAGTCCATTTATATTTGTGGCGCAGTTTTCATTTACAATCGGAATGCCTTTTTCGTCCAATTTTATATTGCATGTTTTAAGAAAATTAATCGGACTTGTGCCGCCGATTGCGTAAATTACGCGGTCATAAACGAGCTCCATTCCGCATTTAAATTTAACAAGAACTTTGCCGTTTTCATTTTCAAGCTCTTTTATATCCGTATCAAGGCGTAAAATAATATTTCCGTAACGAGTTTCGTGCATTATGGCTTTTTCATTTATTTCATTTAAACGGGTAAATTTCGGCTTTCTATAACAAAGCGTAACTATGTTCGTTTTGCAAAGTGATAGCGCATATTCTGCAGCGGCATTTCCACCGCCTACAATTAGAACTTTTTCGTTTATTCCGCATTTATCAAGATTAAAATTTACTCTTTGAACGATAGATGGCGGAATTTTGTAATCAGGTTTATTCGGTTTATTCATTCTACCGATGGCAATTATTACATTGTTGGCCCTAAAACCTGAATTTACAGTAGTAATGCAAAACGGACCGTCATTCAGTTTTTCAACTTTTTCGACCTCCATTTTAAAAAAACTGTCAAATTCTTCCGAATCTAAAAGTTCGTCAAAATAGTTCAGCACACTTTCTTTCGTGCCGGTTTCAAATCCTACATTGCCTATAGTGTGGCTGTTTAAACCTTTATATTCTTTATCAACGCGTTTTTTATCTTTGTAAAATTGACGGATAGTTTGCGAATGGTTATCACCTTTTTCTAAAAGCAGCACTGTTTTGATGCCTTGTTTTTTCGCTTCCACTACGGATGCGATACCGCAAGGCCCGCCGCCGACGACAGCCAGGTCGTAGACATTTATCATTTTTCTACCTTTTAAGAAATTTTTATTATAATAACATTATTTGGCAAATAAAAATTTTAAACAAGGTGGAAAATATGGTTGAATTATTAAAAAAAGTGCGAAATTCCGTGAATATTTTGTCAAGTTTAACTCCGGTTGTAAAAGAAAAAGTTATTTTGGATATGGCAAAATTTTTGGATAGTTTCAGAGCTGAAATTCTGCTTGCAAACGATAACGATATAAAGGCGGCAAAACTTGCAAATTTACCTTTTGCGATGATTGAAAGACTCAAACTGGATAATAAAAAAATTGATGCTATGATAAGTTCACTTGAAATGACAGCCGCTCTTAAAGATCCCGTCGGGCGCGTAATCGATGGCTGGATAAATGCTGACGGTTTAAAGATAGAAAAAATAGCCATTCCGATAGGTGTAATTTGTGTAATTTACGAATCCCGTCCGAATGTTACAACAGAAGTGGCTTCGCTTTGTTTTAAAAGCGGAAACGCTGTGATTTTAAAAGGCGGAAAAGAGGCTTTTAACTCAAACAAAGCCATTGTAAAAGTTATAAAAACCGCGCTTAAAAATAACGGTGTCGATGAAAATGCAGTTACTTTCATAGAAAGCACGGAGCGCTCTGTAACCGAAGAACTGATAAAATACGATAATTTTATAGATGTTATAATTCCACGCGGCGGCGAATCTTTGGTGCGCTTTGTAAGTGAGAATTCGCGAATTCCTGTTATAAAGCACGATAAAGGACTTTGTCATATTTTTGTAGATGAAAGTGCCGATTTTGATGAAGCTTTAGCAATTTGCAAAAATGCAAAAACACAAAATCCGAGCGCTTGCAATGCGGTCGAGACAGTTTTAGTGCATAAAAATACAGCGGCAAAATTTTTGCCTGCTTTACGCAAAAATTTACAAAGTGTGAAAATTTACGGCTCCAAAAAGGCGCAGGATTTTATAAAACTTGACGGAGAAGCTGATTTTGAGCGTGAATATTTGGATTTCGCTTTAAACATTGATGTTGTAAGTGGCGTAGATGAAGCGATTTCTCATATTTTGAAATTCAGTTCTCATCATAGTGAAGCGATACTTAGTCAAAATGAGAGAAATATAGAAAAATTTTTAAATAGCCTTGATAGCGCTTGCCTTTATGTCAATGCTTCGACGCGTTTCAGTGACGGATTTCAGTTCGGTTTCGGCGCTGAAATTGGTATAAGCACAAATAAACTGCATGCAAGAGGACCGGTCGGACTGAATGAACTTACGACTTATAAATATATAGTGCGCGGAAATGGGCAAATAAGAAAATAATTTTTTGGAATTTTGATGAGTATAAAGTAAAATGAATTATTTTTTAAACATAAATTTAACTTGCGCCTTCGCGTTTTAGAACTATTAAAATTGTTTTAAAGATTATAATTAAATCTGTATAAACAGTCCAATTTTTAACATACCAAATATCATTTTGCGTGCGAATTTTAAAATCTGTATTTCCGCGCCCTAAAATTTGTGCAAGACCTGTAAGACCAGGCTTAACACTAAGAAGTATATTAAGATCGTTTTTGCATATACCTGCTTTTTCACGTTCTCCTGTAATAAATGGTCTCGGACCAACAATACTCATATCCGTTTTAAGCACATTTATGATTTGCGGAAGTTCGTCAAGTGAGCTCTTTCGTAAAAAATTACCGATTTTTGTAATTCTGGGATCGTGCTCGTATTTGTGATATTTTTCATAAAATTCTATTTCATGAGGATTATCTTTTAAATATTTATCCATTATTTCATCGCCGTTTTCTCTCATAGAACGAAATTTGTAACAATAAAATTCTTTATAATTTTGTCCCATTCGTTTTTGGCGAAAAAATATACTTCCGTGCGGTTCTTCAAGTTTTATACAAATTGCAATAATACAAAATATTAAAAATAAAAACGGAAGAGCCAAAATGCATAAAAAATAATCAAATGCAACTTTAAAAAAGCGATTAATCGGTTTTAAAAGCGAATTTTCAAGCATTATCAGATTTGTTTGAGAATTGAAAATATTAAATATAAAAGCGTTTGAAATGTCATAATCACGAATTATCGGTGTAAAGATTACTTCTTTATGGTTTAAAATATTTTCTTGAATCAGATTTTCTAATTTATCTGAATTCAGTCCGTTTGCAGCTATAAAAATCGTATCATAATCTTTGCGCGAAAATTTATATCCTAAATAATGATTTTTAAAAATTTCAGCACGAAAATTTTTATCAGTATTTATTGCGATTGCATTTTTTGCCCAAAAACCCGTTTTATAAAGAGAAATTTTAATTATAAGTTTAAAAACAGGTGCAATAAAAACTAAAATCATAAATGAAAGTGTTAAAATTATGCGTGAAAAATTTAAATTTTTAGCTAAAGCCAGGATTGCAAAAATAATTATGAAACTAAGCAAGGATGATTTAATAATTATAAAATTTTCGTGCCAAAAATCAAAATGTTTAGTGTAAATTCCTTGATAGAAAAATATAAGTAGAGTTATAAAATAAATATGAGTAAAATTTATATATTGTGAAATTTGATGGATATCCGATATTCCAAAAATCGGATTTAGTGTATTTTTTATAGTGACTGCCAGCAAAAGCGAACAAAAAATTGCAAAAATATCGGCTAAAAGCAATATTGTAAAACATATTAATTTTTTCAAAAAAAGACTTCCTTGCTCTGTAAAAAAAACTTAAATTATATTTTTGTATTGTAACACAATTTGCTTAAAATTTATGAATATTCGTAATATAAAATGAATGAAAATTGGTGTAATTTAATTAAAATATGATTTTAATTATTTTTTAAATTTATAGTTTTGCGGTTTCGCGGTTAAAATTTATAATAGCTGAAATTTTATAAATGAAAAGAAAATTCGCGGTATTTTATTTTTTACATAGGTTATTAAAAATTTCGCCTTTTTTGATACTTTCAGTAAAAACGGCTTTTGGTATCGTCCCTTATGATGTATATTATATGCTAATTATTTTTAAACACCAAAATTTATACTAAAAAGATATTCGCTTATAGTATAAATTTCGCCAGCAAAAATTTGTGATATATAGGGATTTATGCCTAAGCTTAGGCAAATTTTTAAGAGTTGTAAAATTTAAAATTATAAGCCGTCAGCATAGCTAAAGTAAATTTTATAAACTCTTTTTTACCTTTAAAAGTAAAAATTTTATCCATAACATAAGAAAATATTATTCCGACAGTGTATCCGATCAAATTTGAAATTTCAGGGCTTACCCTAAAAAAATAAGTGAAAAAATTATTCCAAAAACCGACTATTTTATAAATTTTTTATCTGTTATCATTTAAATTCGACAATAAAACAATTATTATCATATTTAGTGATTTTACGTATATGTGTATTTAGTACTTTGATTATTTTGTTTCGTCTTTATAACATTTTGTTAAAATATATTTTCTTTGAAAACTGAAATTTTGAAAATTTGCACTGCCTGACCGGTACCAATATGGGCGCAGTCTTTGAAATACAAGCGAATTTATGATTGGAAAATTTTTGATACTATTTTTTACTACAGGCGAATCATCGATACCTTTTGCTATGATACCTTTTGCTATAAAAATATTAAATTTAAGTTCTTTTATTATCGCAGAAGTTTTATTCTCACTGCCATCATCTATAAAAAGTCAAATCTTTATCTGTTTCGTAATGATTTTTTTAGTTGTTTCATAGAATTTACCTTATGTCAGTTCTTCATTGTAGCAAGGAACTACAATCGAGAGAGAGAAGATTGCACATTAAAATTTTCTGAATTTTTAAACATTACTATGTCTTTTAAAAAAATATAAGTTTGACATTATAAATTGTTTTTTAATTAAAAAACCTAAAATATCAGTTTTTCTATCACTTTTGCGGCAAGTATATTTCCGAATGTAGCTGTAACCGCCATAAAACTGCCGAGAGCTTTTATATTCTGAGGTAATTCAAGTGAGAAAACGACTTCAAAATCTCCCTTAAAGTCAGCTTTTTTAAGTTCTTCACGAAATTTTCTTGCGAACGGATCGTTTTTGGTCTTCCAGACGGAAGACGTTCGTATTTGCAAAGGATCAAGCCTTTTTGCCGCTCCCATTGAACTTATAAAATTTAAGTTATTTTGCGCGCATATTTTTGCCAGTAAAATTTTTGCTTTTATATCATCAACCGCGTCAATTACAAAATCAAACTCGTTGAAATTAAAATTTCGCGCAAAATTTTCATCAATTTTTTCGCAAATTCCTTTTACACCTGAGAAATTTTGCTCAAATGCCGCCGTTTTATAAACACCTAAATTTTCGCTTAAAATTTGGCGATTCTGATTTGTGATTTCAAATTTATCATTGTCTATTACGATTAGATGTGTAACGCCGCTTCTATAAAGCGCACTGATAGCTGCGCCTCCGACGCCACCGCATCCGCAAACTAAAATTTTGGCATTTTGCAAAATTTCGAATTTTTCATCAAAAAGAGCTCTGGAGCGCGTAAATCTGTCTATTTTTATGAAGTCTTTATTTAAATTTTCAGCCATTTTTCAAGTCCGTTTATCTGTTCGTAAGCCGTCATATCCGGTTTTATAGGCGTCAGCGTCGCAAAACCTTCACTCAAAAGTCCGATATCTGTATTTTGATTTTCTGAAATATCAAATTTTATGTCCATTTTTCCGAGCCAATAATACTTTTTTCCGCGCGGATTTATGCCGTTTTGCGCGTTTGTATCATAAAATTTTCGTCCCGCAGGCGCTATTTTAAGACCTTTAAAATCTTTTTTACAAACAGATGGAATATTTAAATTTAAAAATTGTTTATTTAAAAGTGGAAAACCGTTCTCAAAAATTTTGCAAACAACTTTATAAGCGATATCACAAGCCAAATCAAAACCTGAATTTTTTAAACTTTTACCTGTAAAAAATTGACTTACTGCAAGCGAAGGAATTCCTTGCAAGGCTCCTTGCATAGCTGCACCGCAAGTTCCTGAGCAAGTTATGTCTTCTGCTATATTGGCACCATGGTTTATTCCGCTTACAATCAAATCAGGTTTTGTTTTGAAAAGTGCATGAAGTCCCAAATAAACACAATCTGCAGGAGTAGCGTCATCTAATTTATAAAAATTTTCATCTATTTTTATAAAGCGAAGCGGTCTTGTTAGAGTCAAAGATTGCGATGATCCTGATTTTTCCGTGCTTGGAGCGGCTATCACGACATTTGCGATTTTTCCTAATTTTTTGGCAAGCTCTAAAAGTCCTTTCGCTTCGAATCCGTCGTCATTTGTAAGAAGTATATTTTTCATTTTAAACCCGCTTGTTCGCATATTTGTTCGTTTATCTCAACGATAAATGTTACATCTGTCGGATAATTATAAAAATATCTATGAATTTCCGCGTAACCTTTTTTTATCGAGCTTCGTTTTGTTTGTTGAGCGCAAATTTGTTTAATCATATTGTTTTTCATATTTTCCATAGCTTTTTGTCTGTCTTCAGGTTTTCCAGCCGCCCAAAACGATGTCAAAGAGTAGTCGAAGACGGCAAAATTTTTATCCGCGAAAACATTTTCAAAAATTATAAAATCATTTATTCTAAATCTATTTCTTATTCCGCCGAATTTCTTTGCAAATTCGCTAACTTCGTATTTTGCGATATCTTCCGCATTCATATTTTTTGTTGTATTTTTGTAGTTATTTATAAATTCAGGACTTTCATAAATTTGAGTTTCCTCCACCATTTCATTTTGTGCGCAACCTATAAAAAATAAACTAAAAATTGCGCTAAAAGCCGTAAAAAGCAGTAGTTTTTTCATAATTTTCCTTTATTAAAATTTTTGAGACATTTTAACATTATTTGCTATAATTAACCAAAATTTTAAGGATTTAAATGAAAAGAATTTTGGTTTCGTGCTTGGAAAATTCCGCGAATTTACATTTTGAACAAATTTATAACTCTCTTGGAATAAAAAATTACGAATTCGTTGGAATTTTTGATAAAAAATTCGGCTCTCCGCTTTATGACAGCAAAGAATTTTCCGCTATGGGTTTTGTAGAAATTTTGCCGTTAATTTTTAAAGCGAAAAAAGCGATGAATGAAATGCTTAAATTAGCGCGTAATTGTGATAAAATTTTGCTGATTGACAGTCCTGCTTTCAATTTGCCTTTTGCAAAAAAACTGAAAGAAAATAAGATTAACGCGGAAATTACATATTATATTTTGCCGCAGGTTTGGGCTTGGAAGCAAGGTCGCGTCGCAAAAGTCGAAGCGTATTGCGATAATCTGGCTTCCATTTTGCCGTTTGATTCACAATTTTATTCGCGTGCCGCTTATGTCGGTCATCCTTTGCTTGATGAAATAAAATTTCAAAAAAAAGATTATGCAAAAAATGGAATTTTGGCGTTTTTACCTGGATCCAGAAAAGCTGAAATTTTGCGTTTGATGCCTGTTTTCAGAGAACTTGCCAAAAATTTTAAAAATGAGCGCAAAATTTTGGTTGTACCACAAAATTTAATGTCAAATTTATCCGAAATTTACGGCGACACAAGCGGTTTTAAAATTTCAAACGATACGCCGCAAACTTTGTTTAAATCTGATTTTGCTTTTATCTGTTCCGGTACGGCTACACTTGAAGCGGCTCTTATAGGCACTCCTTTTGTGCTTGCCTATAAGGCGAAATCAATCGATATTTTTATCGCAAAAATGTTTGTAAAAATCGCTCACGCTGGATTAGCTAACATTATGTTCGATTTTATGGGAAAAGAGCCTTTAAATGTGGAACTTTTACAAAATGATGCAAATGCAAAAAATCTTATGCTTGCATATCAAAATGCCGATTTCAGTCGTTTTGAAAAAGGTGCAAAAATTTTGCGCGAGTATTTGAAATACGGCTCTGCAAAAAACGTAGCTAAGATTTTAAGTTAAAATGTGTTAAAATCGCAAATTTCAAATAATATTGCAACGTTTTAATTTTTATACTGCAAAATTTAAATAAACGCTGCAAAATAATATCAAAAGGATATAAATTGCAAAGTGAACCTATGACACTTTACGGTTATGAAAAAATAACCGCGGAATTAAAAGATTTAAAAATGGTACAAAGACCAAATATCGTGCGAGATATAGATATAGCAAGAAGCCATGGAGATTTGAAAGAAAATTCTGAATATCACGCAGCGCGCGAAAAACAAGCTTTTATAGAAAATAGAATCGCCGAAATCAGCGATATAGTAAGCAGAGCCAAGGTAATCGATCCGTCAACATATGAACACGATAAAGTAAAATTCGGCTCTACAGTTACAATAATGGACGTGGAAACCGAACTCGAAAAAACTTATGTCATTGTAGGAATAAGTGAAAGCGATATCTCAAAAGGTTATATAAACATAAATACACCGCTTGCAAGGCAACTTTTAGGAAAAGTCGAAGGTGATGACGTTATTCTTAATTTGCCAAACGGCGTAAGCGAAATAGAAATCGTATCGGTAGAATACAAACCGATAAATTTTAATTAAAGGAATATTTGTGAAAAAAATCGGAATCATAGGCGTTAGCGGTTATACGGGGCTTGAACTTATAAAAATAATTTTAAATCATTCCGGTTTCAAACTTTCTTATCTGGCAGCGACGAGCGAAGGCGAAATCAGCGAAATTTTTCCACAACTTGCCGGAGTTTTAAATATGAAAGTTGAAATTGCAGATGCAAAAGAAGCCGCAAAACGATGTGATCTTGTTTTTTTGGCATTGCCGCACGAAAAAGCTATGGAATTTGCGCGTGAAATTTTAGAGTTTAATTCTACAAAAGTTGTGGATTTATCGGCTGATTACAGACTTTCTTTGAAACTTTATGAGAAAAATTATACAAAACATCTTGATCCAAAAAATTTATCTCACGCAGTTTACGGACTTGTGGAAATTAACCGCGAAAAGATAAAAAAAGCGCGCCTTGTAGCAAACCCAGGATGTTATCCGACATGCTCCATTTTAGCAATTGCGCCATTTGTTAATTTTATAGATAAAAATATCGGCGTTTTTATTGATGCAAAAAGCGGTGTAAGCGGTGCCGGAAAAGGACTTAAAACTACAAGTCACTTTGTAAGTGCAAATGAAAATTTAAACGCTTATTCGCCTATAACTCATCGCCATGCCGATGAAATAAAAGAGCAAATCGGTATTTTGGCAGGCTCTGAAATTGATACAATTTTTGTACCGAATCTTGTTTCTATAACGCGTGGAATGAGTGTCAGCGTGTTTGCCGTTTTAAAAGAGAAAATAGACGCCGATAAAATTTTAAAAGAATTTTATAAAGATGAAGAATTTATTCGTTTCAGGGACGAACCTGTGCAAATAAAAAATGTCGTCGGCACGCATTTTTGTGATATTTTCGTGCGCACTGCATGTAACAAAATTTTTATAAACTCGGCAATTGACAATTTGCTTAAAGGTGCAAGCTCGCAAGCTGTGGCAAATGCAAATTTAATGCTTGATGAGCCCGAAAATTCGGCTCTTCCAAAGATAGCTTATGGGATTTAAAATTTTAAACGGAGCGATTTTTTTAGGAGATGCTCACGCAAATAAAAATCGTCAAGAATTTTATGATTTTTTGCAAGATTTATCTTCTTGCGAAATTTTGCCGCCGCAGATTTTTTTTCTCGGCGATATGTTTGATTTTCTTGCAAATACCCGCTTTGCACAAAAATTTTATAAAAAAGAAATCGCTTTAATAAATGAAATTTCAAAAAAAACCGAAATTTTTTATTTTGAAGGAAATCATGATTTTAATCTGAAAAATATTTTTCCAAATGTTAAAATTTTTAGCAATAAAATGCAGCCGGTCGGCTTTGAAACACCAAATAATAAAATCGTACAAATTGCACACGGAGATATTTTTTTGCCGCCGCTTACGCAAAAGTTTTTGCTTTTTTTAAGAAATAAAATTTTTCTTTATTTTATGAATTTGCTTGATTTTTTGCTGTTTTTTAAAATTTCAAAGGCTATTTTAAAAAAGCAATCCGAAAAAAAATTGTATAAAAAAATTATAGATTTTGAAAAATACATAAAACCTAAAATTCACAAATATAATGCGGATATTGTCATTGAAGGGCATTATCATCAAGATGAAATTTTAAATTTTGAAGATAAAATTTATATCAATTTAAATTCATTCGCAATAGAAAAAAAAATTTATGAAGCAGGAACGGAAAATAATAAATTTAAGCTTTTCGGTAAAAATTTAGTATAATTTAAAAAAGGAAAAAAATGATAAAGCTTTGTATATTTGACTTCGATTCTACACTGATGGACGGCGAAACTATTACAAATTTCGCCCGTGCTGTCGGAAAAGATAAAGAAGTCGCCGAAATTACAGCCCGTGCGATGGCGGGAGAACTTGATTTTTTTGAGAGTTTAAGTAAAAGAGTTGCGTTTTTAAAAGGCGTAAAAAGTGAAACAATAACGAAAATAGCGCAAAATTTGCCGTATGTAAATGGCGCAAAGGAAATTATTTCCTATCTTAAAACAAAAGGCATAAAAGTTGTTGTGTTTTCTGGCGGATTTCACGTAGCTACAGATTACGCACAAAAAATTTTAAAATTTGATGCCAGTTTTGCGAATATTTTACATGAAAAGGACGGAGTTTTGACGGGTTTAGTTGGCGGAGAGATGATGTTTGGTTACTCAAAAGGCAAAATTTTAAAAGAACTGAAAAATCTTTTAAAGCTTGAAAGTAGCGAAGTTTTGTGCGTAGGAGACGGCGCAAATGATGTTTCGATGTTTAAAGAAGCGGGACTTAAGATAGCCTTTTGCGCGAATGAAATTTTAAAGCGCGAAGCCGATTTTTGCGTTGAAACTAAAAATTTAATGGAGATAGCGAAATATGTATGATAAAAGTGTAAATTTCAGCCTTTGGTGCGACTTTTTGGAAAGAGATTTTTTAAGCGGTGAGTTTTTGACTTTGATAGAAAATGGTACAATAAACGGCGTAACTTCAAATCCGAGCATTTTTAAAAACGCTATTTTAAGTTCCGACGCATACGATGAAAGCAAAAAAAGTTCAAAAGCGAAAACACCAAAAGAGCTTTACGAAAATTTGGCTACGGCGGATATCAGACTTGCCGCTCAAGGGCTTTTGAAAAATTATGTGAATAATGACGACGGATTTGTAAGTATTGAAGTAGATCCTAATTTTGCAAATAAATCAGGAGATACTTATAAAGAGGGTAAACGACTATATAGCGGAATCGGAATGCCAAACGTGATGATAAAAGTTCCTGCTACAAAACCTGGTTTTGAAGCTATGAAAAACTTAATGTCAAAGGGCGTAAATATAAATGCTACTCTTATTTTTTCGCCGGAACAAACAAAAAATTGTTTAAAAGCTTTTAAGGAAGGCGCATCTCTTTTTGAGAAAAATTTTCCAAAAGCTAATTTTCCAAAAGCTGTAATTAGCATATTTGTAAGCCGTTTTGATAGAGCGCTTGATTCAAAAATGGCTGAAGTCGGACTTCCTACGGCAAAAGTTGGAATTTACAACGCTATGAAATGTTACAATCTGATAAAAGATGCGAGACTTTATTTTGTAAAACCGCTTTTTGCAAGCACAGGCGTAAAAGGCGATAATTTACCGAAAGATTATTATGTAAGCGAACTTCTGTTTAAAAACAGTATAAATACGGCTCCGCTTGAAACTATAAAAGAGTTTATAAAAACGGAGCATGAAGTTAAAAAACCGCTTTCAACTGAAAAAATAGATGAATTTTTCGGTAAAATGAAAGAACATGAAATTGACATTGAAAAAATTTATAAAAAGTTGCTTGATGACGGACTTGTGCAATTTATAAATGCGTTTGACGAAATTTTAGCAGCTTTAAAAAAGGATTAGAAATGCAAGGATTGGATGGAAATTACGAAGTTGATGTAAAAAGTCTTGATTTTAGGCAAAAAGCAAGATTAAATCAATATTTGGATTATCTTGTAAAACATGGCGGCAGCGATTTGCACATCAAATCAAATTCCGTTATTAGAGGTAGGATAAACGGTGAGCTTGTAAAATTCAGCACACAAATATTTACTGCAGCTGATGGTATTCAACTTGCAAAAGAGCTCTTGCTTACGAGATTTAAAGAACTTGTAGAAAATAAAAGTATAGACTTTACTTACTCTTTAAATAGCGATTATAGATTTCGTGTAAATATTTTCTTTCAAATAGATGGAATTTCGGCTGTTTTCAGGACAATTCCCGTTAAAATTCCAACAATTGAAGAGCTTAAACTTCCTAAAACTCTAGGTAAAATTTGTGACGAAACAACACGTGGAATTATTTTGCTTACAGGACCTACAGGAAGCGGAAAAACAACAACGATTGCAAGTATGATAAATAGGATAAATCATCAACGAACAAGCCATATAGTTACTATTGAAGACCCGGTAGAGTTTGTGTTTAAAGATGATAAATGTATTATAAACCAAAGAGCATTGGGAGAAGATTGTAATACGTTCGCCGATTCACTTCGCGCGGCACTTCGTGAAGACCCGGATATTATTTTCGTAGGTGAGATGCGTGATCTTGTTACTATTGAAACTGCATTGAATGCGGCTGAAACAGGTCACTTGGTATTTAGTACGCTTCATACTGTTGATGCCAAAGAAACAATCGGTCGTATAATAGGAATGTTCGAGCCAAGTGAGCAGGAACGTATAAAAATGACGCTGGCAGCTGTTTTGGAAGCCGTAATATCTCAACGTCTTGCAAAAACTGTAGATGGAAAAAGGGTGGCGGTAGTTGAAATTTTGCGCAAAAACACTCGTATTAAAGATATGATTTTAGAGGGCAGAGACGGCGAAATTACAGATGCCATTGCAGATGGCAAAAACACATACGGAATGCAGACTTTTGATCAACACTTGCTTGAACTTTACAAAGCCGGCACAATTACAAAAGAAGAAGCGCTTGAAAAATCATCAAAACGAAATGACCTTGATTTGATGATTAAAAATGCCGATTTGGAGAAAAAGCAGCAAGCTCATTTAGCAGCCGGCAAAGATATAAATGCAGGTTTGGAAAGCGAAGTTGTTAAACTAAAAGAGATATAAATTTACCTGGAATTTATAAATATTGTGCTAAAATCGCACCTCATTTTTTTTATGAAAGGACTACGATGTTAGAAGGTATCGTTAGAGAGAGTATCGGTAGAAAGAGCTCAAAAGCTCTTAGAAGAGATGGTTATCTAATCGCAAATATTTACGCGAAAGGATTTAAAAATATAAATGCGGCATTTAAAGTCAATGATTTTATCAAAGTCGTAAAAGCAAAAACAACACTTCCTTTTGAGGTAAAAATTGCTGATAAAACCTACAAAGTAGTAGTTCAAGATTATCAAAAACATCCTGTTACAAATGCTTTGAAACATGTTGATTTACGCATTGTTTTAGATAATGAAATTTCGCATTATCTTGTTCCTGTTAAAATTGTAGGAGTTGCGAAAGGTTTACGTAATAAAGGCATTTTGGTTCAATCAAAACGAAGATTGACAGTAAAATGCGCAGGTAAAGATCTTCCAAATGAATTTGTTCTTGATGTAAGCGATCTTGATGTAAATGACAGCTTATTGGTGCGAGATATCAAACTGCCTGATAATGTAAGTATTGTTGAAAACAATTCTGTTGCAGTTGTCGGAGTTTCGACAGCTCAATAAGGGCTAAAATGATACTTATTGTAGGGCTTGGAAATCCCGGAAATGAGTATAAAAATACTAAGCATAATATAGGATTTATGCTGATTGATGAGCTTTTAAGCAGTGATTTTTCATCGCTTAAAAGCTCAAAATTTCAAGGTGAGCTTTTTAAAAAAGGCGAAATTCTACTTCTAAAACCTCAAACTTTTATGAATTTAAGCGGAAATTCCGTAAAAGCCGTTAATGATTTTTATAAACCTGAGCGAATTATTGTAATACACGATGATTTGGATCTTAATTTCGGCGCTCTTAGATTTAAAAGAGGCGGTAGCAGCGGCGGACACAATGGCATAAAATCAATTGACAATTTAATCGGCAATGACTACGAAAGAGTTCGAATAGGAATCGGTCGCGGTCAAGGAAATGCCGCAAATATTGTACTTTCTAAGTTTAACAATGACGAAGATAAGAAATTGGTTGAAATTTTAAGCACAGCTAAAAAAGCGGTTGAATTTTTAATAAAAAACGATATAAACTTAACATCTCAAAAATTTTCGCGCAAAGGTCTTAAAAGTGAAATTTTATCTAAAAATTCAGATGATGAAAATTTAAATTCACAAAATTCGGCATTAAAAAATTTAATCAAAAATGTCAAAATTTCACAAATTTCATGTTCAAGCGAAAAAAAATGAAAATTTTTCAAAAATATATCGGTTGGACATATTTTAAATATTTTGTTATTCTGTTCGTGGCTTTGGAATTTTTTTATGTAGGAATTGATGTTCTTACAAATCTTAAAGATTTTCCGCAAAGTGCTAATCTGGGACTTCTTTACATAGCTATTACGGCAGTTGCGGCTATTACTTATACACTTCCTTTAAGTCTTGTTTTTGCTCTTATTATTGCGAAATTCAATATGATAAGAAACAATGAGTTTATAAGTTTTTTCGCACTTGGCGTGCCAAAAAATTCGCTTATCATTCCGCCTTTTTTAATTGCTTTATTTATTACGTTCGGATATATTTCTCTTAATAATACGATTTTTGTAAAAGCTGTAAAATTTCAAAAAAATATTACAAATTTTGCAAGTTTAAATGAAAATGCCGATGATTTACTATTGAAATATGATGGAAATTTCATATATATGAGTAAATTAAATCCTAAAGAAAAAACAGCAAAAGATGTGATTTTTCTAGAGACGAACGGCACAAATTTAATCAGCAAAGCAATTAGCAAAAAAGGCGTATATAACGATAAAAAATGGCTTTTCAGTGATGTAAATACTACATTTTTGCCGCAAAATTTGCGTCTTGGTGAGCAAGGTTTAACATATAAATTTGAAAAAAATGCGCAAAAACTCAATAATTTCGATCCGAACACAATAAAAAACGTTTATGACAGCTCTCAAACCTATACAATTTATGAAGCGATTAAATCGATAAAAACATTCAAAAATCAGGGCATAAATGTGCAAACTCTTAAAGCAAATCTTTTTGTAATGATTTTTTTTCCGCTCTTTGCGCCGTTTATGGTTTTGATACTTTATTATTATTTGCCTGTAATCAGCAGGTTTTTTAATCTTGCACTTTTAAGTTTTGCATTTTTTATTATCACGCTTTGTGTCTGGGGAATACTTTTTGTGCTTGTCCGTTTTTCGTTAAACGGTGTAATTATTCCTGAAATCGGCATTATATTACCGATTTTTGTGATGTTTTGTTATGCGTGTTATTTATTTTTAAAACATAGATAAATTTATTAAAGCAAACGATATAAAAATTTTTATATAAATAACTTTTTTATATAAAATTTAATATTATCAAGTAAAATTCTGCAAAATGAAATTTAAACTAACAATTAGCTTTTTTTGGTAAAATTTAAAGAATTTTTTGTTTAAAAAAGGTCTTTTATGGATTATAAAATTCTAGCCACAAAATACGGCACACCGCTTTATATTTACGATTTTGATTATATAAAATCGCGCTATTTGGCGTTAAAAAATGCGTTTAGCGCAAGAAAGTCGCTTGTTTGCTTCGCTGTAAAGGCAAACTCAAATCTTAGTGTTTTAAAATTTTTAGCGAATCTTGGTAGCGGTTTTGATTGCGTAAGTATCGGTGAAGTGCGCCGTGCGCTTTTGGCTGGAGCAAACGCTTATAAAATTATATTTTCAGGTGTCGGAAAAAAAGACGAAGAACTCAAAGAAGCTTTACAAAATAATATTTTGATGATAAATTTGGAAAGTCCGGCTGAAATGCTTCGCCTTGAAAATATTGCAAAAGAGCTTAAAAAACAGGCAAGAATCAGTATTCGTGTGAATCCTAATGTAGATGCGAAAACTCATCCTTACATATCAACAGGTTTGAATGAAAATAAATTCGGTGTAGAAATTTCAGAAGCTAAAAAGATGTATCTATACGCTAAAAAAAGCGAGTGGTTGCAGCCTTATGGCATACATTTTCATATCGGTTCACAGCTTACAGAACTTGCTCCTATAATTGAGGCGGCAAATATTGTGAGTAATATTATGAGCGAATTAAAAGCGCTTGAAATCGATATTAAATTTTTTGATGTAGGCGGAGGAATCGGAGTAATCTATGAAAATGAAAATGAGATTTCGCTTTATGATTACGCACAAGGAATTTTGGGCGCTCTAAAAGGGCAAGACGTTACTGTAATATGTGAACCTGGGCGTTTTTTAACCGCAAATGCCGGTGTTTTTCTAACTAAAGTTTTATATCAAAAGCTTAATTCAAAAAAACGTTTTGTGATTGTTGACGGTGCGATGAATGATCTGATTCGTCCAAGTTTATATAACGCTCATCATGGAATTTCAGTCGTTTCAAAACAAAACGGCGAAATTTCGAATGAAAATTCTGTTCAAAATTTAAATGAAATTTCAAAAGCCGATGTAGTCGGACCGATTTGTGAAAGCAGCGATTTTTTAGCTAAAAACGTAGATTTGCCGGAGCTTAAAAACGGCGATTTACTTTTGGTAAAAAGCGCGGGAGCTTATGGATTTAGTATGTCAAGCAATTATAATTCACGACTTCGTTGCGCTGAAGTAGCGCTTGAAAACGGCACAGACAGGTTAATTAGAAGGCGTGAGAGCTTTGAGTATTTGATAGCTTTGGAAAGGGAGTTTATATGAGTTTTTTTATAGATGTTCAAGGCACACTTTTAAGTGATGCCGATAAAAGCCCTGTAAATGGAGCATGCAAACTAATTGAGTTTTTAAATAAAAAAAATTTACCATATATTGTGATTACAAACAATACAAAACACACAAGTGCCGAATTTTTGGCAAGTTTGAGACAAAAAGGGCTTGCTGTCAAAGACGGTGCTTATTTGGATCCGTTTTGTGTTTTGGATGATATTATAAAGCCTTGCGAAGTTGCGATGTTTGGTGCCGATGAGTTTATAAACACGATGCAAAAACTTGGATATACTCAAAATTTAAAAAATGCGAAAGCTGTTATGGTTGCCAGTTTTGATGATTTCAAGTTCAGCGATTTTGCTTCAATGATTGAGCTTATAAATGACGGCGCAAAATTTATTCCTATGCACGAAACAAGCGTTTATAAAAAACACGGTAGACTTTTTCCTGGAGTAGGAGCTATTGCTTCAATGATAAAAAATGCAACGGGAACCGAATATAAAGCAGTCGGTAAACCAAGCGTAAAATTTTTTCAAACAGCTTTGAATTTGATAAAAAAGCAAGATAATTCATTAAATTTTAAAGATATAAAAATAATTAGTGACGATGCAAGAGGCGATTTGTCGGGTGCTAAAAATCTTGGTATGCAAACGGCTTTAGTTTTAAGCGGAAAAGTTTCAAGCGTGCAAAATTCCGGTGTAAAGCCTGAAATTTTGGATGAAATTTACAAATATGTCGGAGAATTTTTGGAGGTTTTAAGTGCAAAATATAAATGATTTAAGAAATTTGATAGATGAAATTGACGATGAACTTGTAAAAACTCTTGATCGTCGTTTAGAAATCGTAAAAAAAATCGGTGAGCTTAAACTTTCAAAAGGCGGTGCGATCTATCGTCCCGAAAGAGAAAGCTCGATTATCAGTCGCCTTGATTCGTTAAAACCTAAAAATTTAAATAAAAAAGCGATTGAAGCGATTTTTTTTGAAATTTTCTCAATTTCCAGAAATTTGGAAAAACCTCAAAATGTTGCATTTTTAGGACCTTACGGAACGTATTCTCATCAAGCTGCAAAAGCACGTTTCGGCGCCATCAGCTCATATTTACCGCTAGCAAATATAGAAGCCGTTTTTAAAGAAATAACAAACGGTGAAGCTAAATTCGGCGTCGTTCCTATAGAAAATAACACTGAAGGCGCCGTAGGAGTTACGCTTGATTGCTTACGAAAATATGAAAAAGTAAAAATAGTAGCAGAAATTTATCTTGATATACATCACTCTTTTGTTAGCTGTTGTGATTATATAACGCAGATTAAAAAGATTTTTTCACATCCGCAGGGATATTCTCAATGTCTTAAATTTTTAGATGATCATGCTTTAAGCGAGGTTGAATTTGTAGCGACAAAATCAACTGCGCTTGCCGCTCAAATGGCAAGCGGTACTCCTAATTCGGCCGCGATTTGCTCTAAAATAGCCGCCGATCTTTACAAAGTGCCTATAATGTTTGACAGAATCGAAGATAATGCTGCAAATCGCACGAGATTTTTTATATTGAGTGATTTTAAAAATGCAAAAAGCGACAATGATAAAACCAGTATTTTGGCAAAAACGGATCATCGTCCGGGCGCTTTGGTTGAGCTTTTGCAAATGTTTAGAAATGAAAATATAAACTTAACTAAATTAATCAATCGTCCCGCTAAAATGAAAGAGTTCAGAACCGTTTTTTACATTGATTTTGACGGGCATATTGACGATGAAAATGTAAAAAGAGTTTTAGAACTTGCAAGTAGTGTCGGCCACGAAATTTCATGGCTTGGAAGTTATATAAAAGGAGAAGAGATATGAAATTTAATGATTACGTAGAAAATTTACAAAATTATGAAGCCGGTAAGCCCGTCGAACTTGTAGTGCGCGAATATGGCGTCAAAGAAGACGATGTAATAAAACTGGCAAGCAATGAAAATCCGCTCGGAACTGGTAAAAAAGCTGTAAAAGCAATTTATAAAATGGCAAAACATGCAAATCTTTACCCTGATGATTCCATGTTTGAGTTAAAAGGTGCACTTGCAGACAAATACGGTGTCAGCGAAAAAAATGTAATAATAGGTGCCGGAAGTGATCAGATAATAGAGTTTTTAATCCATGCAAAATGTAATGAAAACAATGGAATTTTAACGGCCGGCACAACATTTTCAATGTATGGAATTTATGCAAAACATGCAAAAGCAAAACATTTCAGCACTGCTTCAAAATTTCACGATTTAAAAGAGATAAAAGAGCTTTACGAATCACATAAGGATGAAATTTCGGTAATTTTCCTGTGCGTACCGAACAATCCGCTTGGAGAATGTCTTGATGCCAAAGATGTGATTAAATTTATAAAAAGTATAGATGATGACACTCTTGTTGTGATCGATGCGGCTTATAACGAGTTTGCAAGTTTTAAAGATAAACACAAACATATCGAACCTGCGGAAATTGTGAAATTAAAAAATGCGATTTATCTTGGCACTTTTTCAAAAGTTTACGGACTTGGCGGACTTCGCGTTGGGTATGGTGTGGCTGATGAAAAAATAATTTCAGCTTTATATAAACTTCGTCCTCCGTTTAATGTTGCAAATTTAAGTTTAGCTGCAGCAGTAGCTGCTTTACAGGATAAAAAATTTATTGAAAAAACAATAAAAAATAATTTCAAAGAGATGAAAAAATATGAAAAATTTGCAAACGCAACCGGAATAAAATTTATCAAAAGCTATACGAATTTCATAACTTTTATACTTGATGAAAGTAAGAAGTCAAGCGAAATTTCACAAAAATTACTTGAAAAAGGTCTTATTGTAAGAGATCTGAAAGGATACGGCTTAAATGCGATTAGAATTACAGTCGGTCTTCCAAAACAAAATAAACGAATTTTTGATGAGCTAAGAAAGCTTTTAGGATAAAATTTTGGATATAAAAAACAAAAATTTAACTGAATTAAATGAGCTATGTAAGCAAATAAGAGAGCGAATTTTAGAAGTTGTAAGTCAAAACGGCGGACATCTCAGTTCAAATATGGGAGCAGTTGAATTAATAGTCGCTATGCATTACGTTTTCGATCCTGATAGTGATCCGTTTATTTTCGATGTCAGCCATCAAAGTTATGCTCACAAGCTTTTAACAGGACGTTGGGATGAGTTTTCTTCGCTTCGCCAACTTGGCGGAATAAGCGGTTATACAAAACCTAAAGAGAGTAAATTCGATTATTTTGTAGCAGGGCACAGTTCTACTTCCATTTCGCTTGCCGTAGGTGCTGCCAAAGCCATAAAACTAAAAGGCGAAAACCGCATTCCTGTAGCTCTTATAGGTGATGGTGCTATGAGTGCCGGAATGGCTTATGAAGCGATGAATGAGCTTGGAGAGAGAAAATATCCTTGCATAATTATTTTAAATGATAATGAGATGTCGATTAGCAGACCGATAGGCGCTATCAGCAAATATTTATCTCAAATGATGGCTGGTGAGTTTTACCAAAAATTTAAGGGCAGGGTAAATCAGCTTCTTTCATATATTCCTGACGGTGCCGCTTACATGGCAAAGCGTTTTGAAGAAGGATTCAGGCTTATAACTCCTGGGATGCTTTTTGAAGAGCTCGGGCTTGAATATATAGGCCCTGTTAACGGACACGATTTGGCTGATTTGATTTCCGCTTTTAAAGTTGCAAAATCTATGAAAAAGCCCGTTATTGTGCATACTCAAACCATAAAAGGCAAAGGTTATGAAAAAGCCGAGGGATTTGATGAACATTGGCATGGTGTAGGACCTTTCGATTTACAAAGCGGCGAGCCTAAAAAGCATGCCAAACGTTCAGCTACGCAAATTTATAGTGAAGCACTTTTAAATTTGGCCGCAAAACATAAAAATGTAGTCGGCGTAACGGCTGCAATGCCGACAGGAACCGGTATGGATAAATTAATCGAAGCATTTCCGGAACGTTTTTGGGATGTGGCGATAGCGGAGCAACATGCGGTAACTTCAATGGCAGCGATGGCAAAAGAGGGTTTTAAGCCGTATATTACGATTTATTCCACATTTATGCAGCGCGCTTACGATCAGGTGATTCATGATTTGGCGATTATGAATCTAAGCGCTGTAATTGCTATGGATAGAGCCGGGATTGTAGGTGAAGACGGCGAAACGCATGAAGGCTGTTTTGATATAAGTTTTTTAAATGCTATTCCAAACGTCAGTATGTGCGCGCCAAGAGATGAACAAAGCTTTAAGGATATGATCGAGTATTCTTACGTTCACGAGGGGCTTTTAGCGATTCGTTATCCTAGAGGAAGTTTTATTTTGCATGAACAATTTAAAGACGCACCGAAAATTTCTAGAGGAAAATCAGTTTTACTGCGAGAGAATAAAAACGCAAAAACTGCTCTTATAGGATATGGAAATGGTGTCGGCAGGGCTTATGAAGTAAGCATTAAACTTGATTTTGAGACCGATTTGATTGACCTTGTTTTTGCAAAGCCGCTGGATAAAGAATTTTTAATTAATCTGGCTAAGAAAGATAAAATTTGGTATATTTTCAGCGATAGCGTAAAAAAAGGCGGTATAGGCGACATTTTAAGCGCATTTTTACAAGAAAATAAAATTTATGATGTTGAAATTAATACTTTTGAATATGACGATAAATTTTTACCGCACGGCAAAACGCCCGATGTAGAGTATTTTTTAGGCTTGGATATCGATAGTTTAGCAAAAAAGATACTAAATGATAAAAAATATTAGTGAGTATAATAAAAATTTAAATCTAGTTATGTTATTATAAAAACTGAATTTTTTTAAAAGGCAAAAAATGGATTATGTTTCTATGATTAAAGATTGCGGTTTAAAAGCCACTCCACAACGAATTTGTATCTTAAAAATTTTGGCGAATCATAAGCATCCTACGATGGATGAGCTTTATGAACAAATTAGAAAAAATTATTCTACCGTTTCACTTGCTACAGTTTATAAAAATATAAGTGTACTTATCGATAAAGGAATTGTAGTTGAGGTAAATGCTCCAAATCAAAAGGTAAAATTTGATATTTTCGAACATCATCATATGCATATCGTATGCGAAAAATGCGGCGCAGTACGCGATGTAGATTTTGACGGCAAACTTTTGGATAAATTTCAGGAAGCCTTTGATCGTAAAATCGGCAATATCACAAAGCGGTTTAATGTCGTAGCGACTACTGAAGATTGCGAGCTCTGTAGATAGTTTAAGTGCAAATTTGCTAAAATTTGCTGATTTTTTGGAGAAATTTTATGCAATTTGTGAGTTTTAATATTGATATTTTAGAAGTTTTGTTACGTTTTGGCGAGTTTAAAAAACGCGAAATTTCTAAAATTTTTACATCTTTTGATTCTAAAAATTTTGTCCAAAAAACAGATAACGAATTTTTCTTATATATAGATGAAAGTCGCACTGTCTGCGATGAACAAACATTTAAAAGTTTTGGGAAAAAATCTCCTTTTAAAATAAAAAAAACAAGATACGAATTCAAAAGCGGAGATGTTTTGGAATTTTACGGCGCCGAATTTAAAAATTTAGCTACGTTGAATAAAAATATAAATGAGCTTAATCTTATTTTTTACGGAATTGATACAGACGGTTTTAATGCAAAATTCGCGCTTGAAATTTATAAGAAATTACCAAATTTGGAGATTTGCTGTCCGGCCGCTTTAAATACTTACGACGCTTTTTTAATTATTTTAAACCGCTTTTTTATTAAATTTGATTTTAAAAATTTAAATATTTTTCTTGAAAATTTTAGAAAATTTTGCGCTCTTTTTGAGCTTTGTGATGATTTAATAGAAAAAAATCTTTATGAAAGTTTAAGCAAAGATTTAAAAATTACGTTGAAAAAATTAAATGAGATAAGTGAGATTGACGTTTTTGCAAATTTTACGCAAAACGAATTTTTGCAAGATAAACTTGGACTTTTGAGCCAAAAAGATAAAATTTTGGAACTTATAAATAATTTTAATCGCACGAATTTCGAGTTTATTTTAAATGATGAAGAACATTTTTTCGCGCAAAAAAGTTATGAAAAAAATCTTAAAAATTTCGTTTTACGCATACTTTTAAATGAAATTTCTAAGATTTTACCGAATTTTGAAAGTTTAAATGAAAATAGTCAAAATACTTATTTTATCGAGCTTTGCGACGAATTTTATAAAATTTTTGTAATCAGTGAAGTCTTTGCTTTTACTTTGAATCTTAAAAAATTTACCGAAATTTCAGCCAAACTTGGCAAAAATTTTATAAAATTTAAAAATTTCTCAAAATGGCGCGAAATGGTTAAAATTTACCAAAACAGCGGCGAAAATTTAGATAAAGAGTATGAAAAGATGACGGAGAAAATTTTAAAAAGCAAATATAAAATTTTAGATAAAAAAGATAAATTCTGTAAAATTTCACACAATTTACTTGAAATTTTACATGATTTTAATAAAGGAAAATAGTGGAAAAACAAGAGCAAATTGTTGAAATGTTTAATGAAATTGCCCCTACTTATGATAAAGCAAATCGCTTTATAAGCTTTGGAATAGATACTTCGTGGCGCAAAAAAGCTGTCAAAATTATGCTTGAAAAGTTTCGCTTGAAAAGCATAAAAATTGCAGATGTAGCTTGCGGAACAGGCGATATGATCGGTGTTTGGCAAGAATTTGCACCGAAATTCGATGTGAAAATTGAAAAGCTTCTTGGAATTGATCCAAGTGTCGGAATGCTTGATGTGGCTAAAAAAAGATTTCCGGATTTGGAATTTATTGTTGCAAAAGCTGATAATACAACTTTAAATAACGATTTTGTCGATATTTTAAGTATAAGTTACGGAATTAGAAATGTTGTCAAGCGCGCAAAAGCTTTAAAAGAATTTAATAGAGTTATAAAAAATGGCGGATATGTAGTTATTTTGGAATTTACAAAACGCCAAAATAGCGGATTTGTAGATAACGTGCGCGATTTTTATATTTCTAAAATTTTGCCTAAAATCGGCGCTTTTATTTCAAAAAACAGAGCAGCTTACGAATATCTGCCAAATTCAATCGGCAATTTTTTGGATAAAAAAAGTTTTGTGGAAGAACTGCGATGTGCAGGATTTGAGCCTGAAATCGTGCAAGGATTCAGTTTTGATGTAAGCACGCTTTTTGTTGCAAAAAAGGTAAAAGAGATTTGAAAAATTTTATTAAAAACAGCGCAAAAAATAGCGACGAATTTTTTAAAAATTATTTCGGAAACGGCGCAAAATGACTGTAAGCGAATTGAATGAACAGGCAAAGAGCCTTTTGGAAAGTCATTTTCCAAGCATTGAAGTAGTAGGAGAAATTTCAAGATTTACAAGGCAGCCTACTAGCGGGCATTGGTATTTTACATTAAAAGACGAAAAAGCAAGCATTAGTTGCGCGATGTTTAAAAGTACAGCTTTAAGAGTTAAGTTTATTCCAAAAGACGGCTTAAAAGTGATTATAACAGGAAAAGTTTCAATTTATTCGCCGACAGGAAATTACCAAATTATAGCCGCTTCAATGAAATTGGCCGGTGAAGGCGAACTTGAAGCAAAATTTAGCGCCTTAAAGCAAAAACTTTCAGATGAGGGACTTTTTGCCGAAGAGTATAAAAAGCCGTTGCCGAAATTTCCTCAAAAAATCGCATTTCTTACAAGTCTAAGTTCAGCAGCTTATCAGGATATGCTTCGCGTTGCAAGAGATAGATTTGCCCTTGTAAAAATTGATGCGTATTCTGTTTTTGTGCAAGGTGAAAACACGGCTTCAAGTGTGATTTCAGCGTTAAAAACGGCGGATAAAAAAGATTATGATTGTATCATAATCGCAAGAGGCGGTGGCAGTAAAGAAGATTTATGGGGATTTAACGATGAAAATCTGGCAAGAGCTATTTTTGCAGCACATACACCTGTGATTTCAGCCATCGGACATGAAATTGATTTCAGCATAAGCGATTTTGTAGCCGATCACAGAAGTTTGACGCCAACGGCTGCGATGATGGATTTATTGCCGGATGTAAATACTTTGTTGCAGGATTTAAGCGGAGCTGATAATTTTCTTATAAATTTCATAAATTCCTGCTTTAAAAAATGTGAAAATGCTCTGAATGTGGCAAATTTATCATTAAAAACAAAATCAGTGGATTCTAAAATTTTAAAATTTGAAAACGATTTGCGCGAAGGCGAATCAAAGTTGGAAAATTTCATTAAATTCCGCTTATCAAATTTTGAAAACAGATTGAACTTGAATACTCAGATTTTAAAAAGCAAAGCAAAATTTTTTGAAATAACAAAAAATTTGGTAAGCATAAGTAAAGATGGAAAAATTGTAAAATTAAAAGATTTAAAAAGTGGCGATAATTTTGAAATCAGCTCACAAGAAATAAGCAAACAGGCAAAAATTTTATAAGGAGAAAGTATGAACAGAGTTTTAAATTTCAGTGCAGGACCAAGCGGAATTCCGCTTGAAGTGCTTAAAAAAGCGCAAGATGAGTTTTTGAGTTTTCAAGGTAAAGGTTATTCAATAATCGAAATTTCACATAGAAGTAAGGTTTTTGAAGAGGTTTTACACTCTGCAATGCAAAAAGTGCGCGATTTATATGGTTTCGGCGATGAATATGCAGTGCTTTTTTTGCAAGGCGGAGCTACGCTTCAATTTTCGCAAGTTCCTATGAATCTTTATAATGGTGGTGTTGCCGAATATGTAAATACCGGGAACTGGACAAATAAAGCGATAAAAGAAGCAAAAATAAGAGGCATAAATTACAAAGTTATCGCAAGTAGCGAAGAGACGAAATTTGACAGAATTCCGGAGTTTCATTTTAGTGATGATGCTGATTACGGCTATATCTGTTCAAATAATACAATTTATGGAACAGAATATAAAGAAATGCCGAAATGCAAATGTCCGCTTGTTGTAGATAGTTCAAGCGATCTTTTTTCGCGTCCTATTGATATTTCAAATATCGGTATGTTTTACGGCGGAATTCAAAAAAATGGCGGTCCTGCCGGTATTACTTTGGTCGTAATAAGAAAAGATTTAGCGGAGCGCGTAAGAAGCGACGTTCCTACTATTTTGCGCTACAAAACTCAAATTGAAGCTGATTCTATGAGTAATACACCGAATACTTTCGGAATTTATATGTTGAATTTAATGCTTGAATGGATTATAAAACAAGGCGGGTTATCTGAAATTTTAAAACGAAATACAAAAAAAGCGGCGCTTTTATACTCCGCAATTGATGAAATGAGCGATTTTTACAAAGGGCACGCACAAAAATCAAGCAGAAGTCTTATGAATGTAAGCTTTAATATCACAAAAAACGGAAGCGAGCTTGAACCACTTTTTGTAAAAGAAGCTGAAAAAAACGGAATGATCGGACTTAAAGGACATAGAATGTTAGGTGGAATAAGAGCTTCGATTTACAATGCGGTAACACTTGAAAATGTAAAAACTTTGGTCGAATTTATGAAAGAATTTGCCGAAAAAAACGGTTAATAAAGATTTTTATGAAATTTCGTATTCGGCTTTTTATACGCGCTAGAATGTGTAAATCGCCGAATACTTTTAAAATTAAAGGTTTTATTTATGATTTATAGCGATGATTTAATTTTTATTGAACGTGAAATCAGTGAAATTCCATGGATTAAAATTTTTACTCATAATGCAAAAAAAGAGCTTAGCGATTGTGATGAATGCACACAAAAAAGGCTTTTTAATGCGATTTTAATTTGCGAACGCGCAATGAGAGAATTTTATAATCCCGATAAAATAAATATTGCAAGCTTTGCAAATTACGTTCCGAGGGTGCATTTTCATGTGCAGGCACGTTTTAAAAACGACAGCTTTTTTCCGGAAAGTATGTGGGGCAAAAAGCAAAGAGACGCCGTTTTACAACTTCCGAATTTTGATGATTTTACTGAAATTTTAGTAAAACGTCTAAAAGAAAAGCTGTAAAATTTAAATAATTTATTTTTTAAATCCTGATTTGCACGCTATTGTAGGCATTTTTAAATTTAAAAGTAAGCAAATTTTGTAAAATTCCAAAAAGAGACATAAATGTAATAAAGCTACTTCCGCCGTAACTGAAAAAAGGAAGCGGTATCCCAACAACCGGGGCAAAACCTATAACCATAGAGATATTTACACCGACATAAACAAAAATCAAAATCGCAATTCCGTTTGCTGTAACTTTTTGGAAAAAATCATTTTCATCTTTATGATTTATGCTTAAAAGATGAAAAATTAAAAACATATACATACAAATAACAAATACACCGCCAAGAAAACCGAATCTTTCAACCGTATAAGCAAATATAAAATCGCTTGTTGCAATGGGTAAAAATTTAAAATGCGCCTGTGTGGCTTCGCTTGCATCTTTTCCTGCAAGTCCTCCATTGCCGATTGCTATAATGGATTGTTTTACCTGATAGGCCTTGTCTTCGCTTAGAAATTCGGTAATTCTCTTTTTTTGGTAATCGTGTAAATTAGAATATAAAATCGGCGATAAAATTAGCGTTGCGCCTATTAAGCTTATCCAAATTTTTTTGTTTGTTCCTATAATAAATAAAATTCCAAATCCGCTGAAAAGCAAAACAAGAGCGGAGCCAAGATCGGGCTCGCCAAGGATTAAAACAGAAGGCAGCAATATAAAAAAAGAAAGTTTTATGAAATTTTTAGTGTTATATCCTTCTTTTGGAGGCGGCGTTTTTTTTATGATGTAAGCTAACATTAAGATTAACGCAGGTTTCATAAACTCGCTTGGCTGAACTGAAAAATTTGCAAACGGGATTTCAATCCAGCGTTTTGCACCAAGTTTGCTTGTGCCGAAAATATCAACGCTGAATAAAAGCGCCACATTTATCCAGTAAAAAATCGGTATCAGCCAAAAAAACTTACGAAGCGGAAAAAGAAAAAAAATCAAAAACGCCAAAAATCCGGAAAAAAAATAAATATATTGCTTAAAAGCTAATGTTTCGCTCATTTCGGCAATCAGAATATGTGATAAAATTACAAGCGGAATGATTAAAAAAGGTTGTATAAAATCAAAATGTGATAAAATATTTCGGTTAAACAATCAAAAACCCTCATTTTTTTTTGATAATTATAGTAGGAAAAGGTAAAATTTTGGAAAATTTCGCGGTTAAAAATTTGAGTTCATCTATTAGACTTGATATTTTTTTGACAAAAATACTTAAAATTTCACGCAATAAAATTTTAAATTTGATAGAAGAAAATCATATTTTTGTAAATAATTCGGTGCAAAATAAAGCTTCATTCAAGCTAAAAAATGATGATATCGTCGGTATAAATTTTCCTTTAAAAAAGGAAAATGAAAATTTAAAACAAAATGCAAATTTTGACATTGAAATTTTATACGAAGATGACGATCTGCTTGTTTTAAATAAACCGAGCGGAGTTGTAGTTCATCCTGCCAAAAGCGTCAAAGAACCGACTTTGGCGGAATGGCTGAAACAAAAAAAATATATGCTTTCAAGTATAAACGGCGATGAGCGGGCAGGTATAGTTCACCGTCTTGACAAACAGACAAGCGGTGCGATTTTAGTGGCTAAAACCGATTTTGCTCATGTTAAACTTGCCGCTCAACTTAAAGATAAAAGTATGGGGCGGATTTATCTTGCTTTTTTAGATTTGGCATTAAAAGAAAATGTCTGTGTTGACAGATTTATAGCAAGAAATCCGTCAAATCGCTTAAAAAAAGCGGTTGTGCCTCCAAATGAAAACGGTGCAAGAAGTGCCAAAAGCGCATTTTTAAATATTGCAAATGATACAATTTTGCAAAATTTCAAGCCTTTAAATTTCAGCCAAAATCAAACTAATTTTAATCTTATAGCAGCCAAACTTTTTACCGGCAGAACGCACCAGATAAGGGTTCATTTATCAAGTATCAATCGCCATATTATAGGCGATTTTTTATATGGGTTTAAGAGCGATTTTGATAAAATTAAAAGAATTTTTTTGCACGCTTATTTGCTTTATTTTACGCATCCGCGCACAAACAGACAAATTTTAATCAGTGCGAAAATACCGAGCGAATTTAAAAATTTAATAGAAAAATCTGACTTTAAGGATGAAATTTATGAAAAAATTTTACCGAGTAACCTTATTAGCGCTTTTGACGATTGCGATCAGTGGATGTGTCTCAAATAGTGTTCCTGGAGTTCTTGATGAAAATTTACCTACCGTAGAAAACATCAAAACCATCAGCGCTACTACATCTGTTGGATTGGAATGGCCAAGCTATGCTTCAAATGAAGCCGTTACAGGATTTTATTTATATCGTTCTACAATGGATGAAAATGAAATGAAACTTGTGGCGAATATAAAAGATAAATATGCTACTCACTATGTTGATGATAAATTAGCGCCCGAAAGCACTTATAAATATATGATAAAAACATACGGAAAAAACGGAATTTCACAAAGCGGACCTGTTGCAGTCGCGACAACTGCCAAACTTTTAGATTCTGTACCTTATGCACAAGCTATTTACGGACTGCCTGAACGAATTAAACTTATTTGGAGACCGCACCCTGATTTGCGCGTTTCTTCTTATGTGATAGAAAGAAGCACTCCCGGTAAAGGAAATTGGAGCAAAAGAGCCGAAGTAAAAGGAAGACTTAGCGCCGAATATATCGATGAAGTAGGAAGTAATGAGAGTTATGAATATAGAATTTTTGTAAAAACAAGTGATGGTATGCTTTCAAGACCGAGCCAAATTTTAAGTGCCACTACAAAAGCTTTACCCGCCGGTATAGACGGACTTAGTGCCAGTCAAAACGAACCTAAAAAAATTATATTAAATTGGAACGGTACTATAAACGACGATTTCAGTACATATCGTATTTACAGCTCTCGCTTTGAAATTGCAGGCTTTACTTTGTTGAATGAAACTACAAACACAACTTATGAAGATCTGATTAATGAAAACAGTGCAAAGAGATATTATAAAATAACTGTTGTCGATAAAACCGGACTTGAAAGCAGCAATAACGACAAAGCGGTTCTTGGCAAAACACTTGCTGCGCCTGAAGCGCCTATAATAAACTCGGTTAGTTTTGACGGAAGCGCCGTAAATATTTCATGGTCATCAAACGATACCAGAATAATCAGTTATTATGTACAAAGAAGTGAGTTTTTGGGTTTTGCAGGAAGTAAAAAATTTGAAAACGTAAGCGACACAAATTTTATGGATTCAAACGTGGAAAGAGGCAAAACATATTATTATCAAGTAATTGGAATTGATGAGTTTGGAATTGAATCAAATCCAAGCGGCAAAAAGAGCATAGAAATAAAATAATGCCTAATTTTATAGCACTGAAAGTGCGCGATATGGCGTTGCCGTTTAAAAAAGGCGATATTGAATTTATTGAAATTTTAAACGGTAGAAATGTAAAAATGCTTCTTACGCGTAGTTTTGAGAGTATTTTTTTTATAATTATAAAAAAAAGCGGTGATAAATTTATAATAAAAGGGGATAAAACTACGCGCCCTGCAAAAGTAGCACATTTACAAAAAGCGCTTGAAGTTTTCAGGGATAATTTTTGCAATGATATTATCACTCAAGCTTTCGCTTTTAATCCAAACTCACTTATAGACGCGCATTCACCGATTGTCGGCGAAAATGAAATTTTAGAAAAAATTTCATTTGCAAATAAATCAGGGATTGAAATTTTAATCGAAATAGGTTTTGGAAGTGGCAGACATTTACTTTTGGAAGCCGAAAATAATAAAAATGCGCTTGCAATCGGAATCGAAGTTTATAAGCCTGCCACTGAACAAGTTGCAAAACTTGCCGTAAAGCGAAATTTAAAAAATCTTTTTGTACTTAATTCGGATGCCAGAATTTTATTTGGTTTGATTAACTCAAATTCCATCAATAAAATTTTTCTTCATTTTCCGGTTCCTTGGGACGATGCACCGCATCGCAGAGTTGTAAGCGGTGATTTTGCGAATGAATGTGAGCGAATACTTAAAAAAGGCGGAATTTTTGAACTTCGCACGGACAGTAAAGATTATGCTGATTTTTCAAAAGAAATTTTTGAAAAATTAAACGGCGAAATAAAAACTTATAAAAACCGTGAATTGGCCGTAATCAGCAAATATGAGGATCGTTGGAAAAAGCAAAATAAAGATATTTACGAAGTAATTTTTCAAAATCATAAAATTTCCGCTCAGAATGATGAAATTTCAGACTTTTGTTTTGAAAATTTTAATCCGCTTAAAATTTCACAAAATTTTAAAAATGAAACGATAAAAGGTGATGATTTTTTTGCTCACTTTATGGAAATTTTCACAAGTGAAAATGTGGTATATCTTAAAATTTCGCTTGGCGCTTTTGATAAACCTGAAATTTGTTTTGTTAAAATTTCTAATGAAAAAACGGGTTATTTTTTAAAATTTCCACTTAAAACGAAGCAAAATTTTAAAGCTCACAAACAAATAAATGAAAGGCTGAAAATATGGCTGAAATAGTTCCAGAGATGGAAATCATCGTCGCAAATAATCTTACTTTGGGTTATGAGCGAGATCAAAACGTAATTAAAAATGCGAGTTTCAGTATAAAATCGCACGATTTTGTTGTGATAACCGGCGAAAGCGGAAGCGGCAAAAGCACACTTCTTAAATCATTTTATGGCGGTATAGATATAAGAGAAGGCGATTTAAATGTGTGTTTATGCGATTTAAACGGCATCAGTTCACGCCAACTGCGTATTTTAAGACAACGAATCGGAATAATTTTTCAAAATTATAAATTGATAAACGAATGGACAGTTGAGCGAAATATAATGCTTCCACTTATTATTATGGGACTTGATCCTAAAATTTGTCGTGAGCAGGCGCTTAAACTTCTCAAACATGTCGAGCTTTTGGGAAAAGCCGATAAATATCCGCTTGAATTAAGCGGTGGAGAGCAACAAAGAGTTGCTATGGCAAGAGCATTGGCGCACAATCCTCAGCTTATAATTTGCGACGAACCGACAGGAAATTTGGACGAGAGATCAAGCAGTATTATTTGGAAACTTTTAGCTTCTGCGAATGAAGCTTGGAAAGCGTGCGTTGTCATTGTAACGCATAAAAAACCAAGTGATTTAAGGATGAAATTCAGACATTTTATTATTGAAAACAGCACGGTTAGGGAAAATATATGAAATCTTTTAAAACGCATTTCGGGGTTATTATTTCGCTTATTGCACTGCTTTTTTCTATGCAGTTTGGAATTTTTATTGCAAATTTAACAAAAATTTACGGACAATCAATTCAGAATGAATACAATATAGTTCTTGTCAGCAAAAAAGAGATTGATTTTTCTAAAATCAGTGATGAAAATCAGCAAATAGCAAGTATCGAGCCGATAAAAACAGATAATGTAATAGCAAAATTAAAAGATAAACTTTCGGATCAGAGTATGCAGGCCCTAAGCGCAAATTTGCCTAAATTTTACAATATCAAGCTGAAATTTTTTCCTAATTCGGACGAGTTGAAACAGATAGAAGAAAATCTCAAAAAAATCGGCGAAGTAAGTAAAATAGAGGTTTTTCAAAAAACTCACGATGAAATTTTTAAAATTTTACTTCTTTTAAAATGGCTTGTTTGCGGCTTTGCCTTTTTAATTGTGCTTTTAGGACTTATGCTTATTTACAAACAGATGCGTATTTGGATTTTTGAACATCGCCAAAGAATAGAAATAATGGAACTTTTCGGCGCACCGTTTTTCTTAAAAAGTGAAAAACTTTACAGAATGGCTATAATGGATTCCATAATCTCCGCTTTTGTTGTTATCGCTTTTTATTATTTTTTGCCGCAAAGCGAAATTTTTATGAGCGCGACTACTTTAATCGTGCCTTTTGATAAGGTTATAAATTTGCCGAATGATGCGTTAATGCTGTTAGGATCGGCTTTACTTATTTCTTTGATTGCCGTAACTCTTGTAATGATAAAAGTTGAAAGTGAAAGTAAATGAGAATTCTGCTTGCTATTTTGCTGATTTTTAACTTCGCATACTGCGCGAAAGAAAAAAGCACAAAAGAAAAAATAATGCAAACAAATAAGAATTTGCAAGTTTATGCAAATCAAAAAGATGAGTTAAACGAAAAAATAAAAAAAACCGCATCTGAAATTTTACAGGAAGAAAAAAGCTTAAAAAAGTATCAAAATGATATTGATGAGTTAAGTTCGGTCGTATCAAATTTAAAGGAAAAATACAAAGATTCTCAAACCGAACTAAATAAGTTAAATTCTCAAAATGCAGCTATTATAGGGCTTCAAAAAGATATAGAAGATAAGATAGTATCTCTTATATCAAAAGAACTGGCATTTGATTTGATAAACACGCAAAGTGAAAAATCGCTTGATAGTATTATTACGAATGAAGTTGTGGATGTAATCGGCAAAAATGCTTCAAAGGAGCTTGCAGCGCTTGCAAAAAATTATGAAACAAATCAAAATTTCATAAACGAACAGGATAAAAAAATCACATCAATAAAATCAAATATGCAAGATTATAATAAAAAAAAGGATGAATTAAATCAAAAACAGGTCGAACAAAATAAAAAAATAGATAATCTTAAAAAAAGTAAAGATGATTATATAACACAACTTGAAAAGCTTAATAATGAACAGGAAGCTATGCAAAAGACATTAGAAGAGTTAAAAATCATAGATGATAAAGAGGAAAAAGAAAAAGCCGAAAAACTTGAAAAAGAGCGTATCGCAAAGCTTGAAAAAGAAAAAGAAAGAAAAAAAGCTCTTGCTATTAAAAAAGGTCAAAATATAGAAACAGCGCAGGAGCCCGAAATAAAAGATGCACGCGTGGAAAAAATAAATCAAAAAGTAAAACAATACGGCTCAAGTTATCAATCAAGCAGAGTTAAAAAATATACCGGTGCAAAGACAATTTCTCCACTTCAAAATCCCGTTGTAAAGAGAAAATTCGGAAATTACAGCGATCCTGTTTATAATATTAAAATTTTTAACGAATCAGTTACTCTTGGCTCAAAATCAGGTGACAATAGGGTCAAAAGCGTTCTTCCTGGAAAAATTGTTTTTGCAAAAGAAACTTCCGTGTTGGACCGTGTTATAATTATCGCTCACAAAGATGGAATTCATACGATTTACGCTCATCTTAGCCAAATCGCTCCAACTATAAAAGTCGGCTCATCAGTTTCGAAAGGTTATACGATAGGTAAAATTTCAAATGATTTGACATTTGAAGTTACTCAAAAAAATTATCATATAAATCCGCTTGAGCTCATTAGTTTGAAGTAAATTTTAAACACTTTTTAGATAAAATATTAAAATTTGTAAATGGAGAAAAAATGGATAAGAAAAAGCGAATTCTAGTAAAATTTTCAGGCGAAGCTTTGGCTGGAGATAGCGGTTTTGGAATAGATAGCACGATTTTAAAATTTATCGCAAATGAAATTAAAAGTCTTGTAGATATGGGTGTTGAGGTTGGAATAGTAATCGGCGGAGGAAATATAATTCGCGGTGTAAGCGCAGCGGCAGGCGGTATAATAAAACGCACAAGCGGTGATCATATGGGAATGCTTGCAACTGTTATAAACGCAATTGCTATGCGAGAAGCTTTGGAATTTTACGATGTCGATGTGCGCGTTCAAAGCGCTATAAAAATGGAAGCGATATGTGAAACTTTTATAATCGGACGAGCTAAAAGACATCTTGAAAAGGGCAGGGTCGTCATTTTTGCTGCAGGCACCGGAAATCCTTTTTTTACAACAGACACTGCGGCTACTTTGCGTGCTATTGAAATAGAATCCGATATGATAATAAAAGCTACAAAAGTAAATGGAGTATATGATAAAGATCCGAATAAGTTCGAAGAAGCGGTACTTCTAAATTCTTTAACTTATGATGAGGCGTTAAAAGATAATATAAAAGTTATGGATGATACGGCGATAGCTTTAGCAAAAGACAATCATTTGCCGATTGTGGTTTGTAATATGTTTAAAAGCGGAAATTTATGCAAAATAGCAGATGATGATTTGAGTTTTTGCTCAATTGTAAAATAAGAAAGGAAAAAAATGCCAAGAATAGAAGAGATTATCACAAAAGCACTTGAAAGAGTTAATGGAAATCGCTATCAACTATCGCTTATGGTTGCAAAAAGAGCTGAGCAATTATCAATGGGCGAAGAAAATTTACTTGATATCGATACAAGAAAAATGAAATTTTCAGATATCGCATTACGCGAAATCGCTGAGGGAAAAATATTATTAGATGGATTTAAAGAACCGTCAGATAAATGATGATTATCTAGAACACCTTATTGACGATATTGTCGAAACAAATGATATAGAAGGTGCTAAAAAGCTTTTTTATCAAATAGAACAACCTACGCCGCTTTTAGTAAATGCAATTCAACTTTGTATCCGTCAACACGACGGTCAATTTCGAAAAAGCGGCGAGCCTTATGCCATTCACCCGATTTTAGTTTCGTGTATTGTAGCTTTTTTGGGTGGAGACGATGATATGATAATAGCCGCACTTTTGCATGATGTCGTTGAAGATACGGACTATACGCTGGATAAAATAATAGATGAATTCGGCGAAGGTGTAGCAAAATTGGTCGAAGGCTTAACAAAAATCGTAACAATTCGAGACGATAAACTTGCCCATTCAAACGAAGCAACTTCAAAATTAAAAGCCACAGCGCTTACATTTCGTAAAATGCTTTTGGTTTCGATAGAAGATGTCAGAGTTCTTGTTGTAAAACTTTGCGACAGACTTCATAATATGCTTACTCTTGGAGCGCTTCGTCCTGATAAACAAGTTAGAATTGCACAAGAAACGCTTTTGGTTTATGCACCGATTGCTCACAGACTTGGAATTTCAGCGATTAAAAATTTTCTTGAAGATTTGAGTTTCAAGTATGTAATGCCGCACGAATATGAAAAAATCGATAAATATTTGACTGAAAATAAGCAACAGCTTTGGATTAATTTAAATGCATTCAGTACAAAAATAAGCGAGCTTCTGCTTACAAACGGCTTTACTTACGATAGTTTTAAAATTCAAAAAAGATTAAAGCATTATTATTCAATTTATCTGAAAATGCAACGAAAAGGCATTTCAATTGAAGAAGTTTTGGATTTGCTTGCGGTGCGAATTATTGTAAAAGAACCGGAAGATTGCTATTTGGTACTTGGAATTATTCATATGAAATTCAATCCTTTAATTTCACGTTTTAAGGATTATGTCGCTTTACCGAAACAAAACGGTTATCAAACGATACATACTACCGTTTTTAACGAAAATATGATAATAGAAGCTCAAATTCGCACTTTTGATATGCACCAAACTGCTGAATATGGTGTCGCAGCGCACTGGAAATATAAATATAACGGCTCAATAAATCCGAAACTGGATTGGCTAAGCGATATAGGTATAAAAGAAGATGAGGATGTGGAAAATCTTTATGAATATGCAAAAGATAGTCTATATGTGGAAGATATAGCGGTTTATTCGCCAAAAGGCGGAATTTTCACACTTCCAAGAGGAGCAACCGCGCTAGATTATGCTTATGAAATTCATTCGGAAGTCGGACTTCGCGCTACGCAAGCTTACGTAAATCGTATAAGAGTGCCGCTTTTAACGGAACTTAAAAATGGTGATATTGTTCATATAATAACGGGAAATGAACCGCATTATCGTTGCAGTTGGTTAAATTCCGTAAAAACAGGTAAAGCAAAAGCGACAATCAAAAGTTTTTGTAAACAAAAACTTCACGATATAAATCAGGAAGTAGCGCTTAATATGCTTTGTGCAATTTTCAGCGCACGCAAAAAAACGATAAAAAATTGGCTGGAAAATGAAAATTTAATCAAAAAATTTTCACGAATCGCATATGATTCTGTTTATTTAAAAGATGTTGTAAATGCGCTTAAAAAATATCCAAAAAAAGAAAAACTTTTCTTTTTTACGGATAAATATGAAATTAAAAAGCAAAAATTTGATAATATTGTCGTATATTCAAATTTTAATGTAAGCAGCGTTGAGTTTGATTATTGTTGTAATCCAAAGCGTGGTGACGATATAATGGGGTTTAGAAACGGTCATGATGTAAGCGTACATCATAAATTTTGTGAACGTGCACTTAATCTTATGCGAAACGGCAATGAGAATATTTTCGTAAAATGGACCAGAATTGCGCCGCATAGATACAAAATAATTTTAAGCATAGAAAATAAACGCGGTTCTCTTGCTTCATTTTTAGCATATTTAGCTAAACTTGATGTGGATTTGGTATCGATTAAACTTAGTGAAAACAGTGAAAAATCGGTAGATTATTTTGAAATGACAATTGAATTAAACGAAAATTTAAATTCAAATGATATAAAAGAAAAATTAAAAAATAAGTATAAGATTATCGAATTTACTTCGTTAAATGACGCTTATAAAAATTAAAGGAGAGAAAATGGCAGAATATGATTTAAATTCTATTTTAAAAGAATTAAATCGTGGAATTTCCGAAATAATCGGTATTGAAAGAGTTGAAGAACTCATTAAAAATTATTATGAAAAAGGCAATAGGTTTTATGTAAAAATCGGCATGGATCCTACGGCCTCTGATTTGCACTTAGGACATAGTGTTGTGCTTAAAAAACTTGCATTTTTGCAACAACACGGAGCTATTGTACAGTTTCTGATCGGAGATTTTACAGCTCAAATAGGTGATCCTACAGGCAAAAGCGAAACCAGAAAAAAACTTGATAGAAATACGGTTTTAAAAAATGCAAAAACTTATCAGGATCAAGTTTTTAAAATTTTGGATAAAGATAGAACGAATATACTTTTTAATTCGGAATGGCTAAATCGTCTCGGCGCTACAGGTATGATTGAACTTGCAAGCACTTTTAGCGTCGCAAGAATGCTTGAAAGAGATGATTTTACAAATCGCTTTAAAAACGAACAGCCGATTAGTATAAGTGAGTTTTTGTATCCGCTTTTACAAGGTTATGACAGCGTTTGTATGAAAAGCGATATTGAAATCGGCGGTACTGATCAAAAATTTAATCTACTAATGGGCAGACAATTACAAAGAACCTATAATGTCGGTAAAGAACAGGCAGTAATGATGATGCCGCTTTTAGTAGGGCTTGACGGCGTAAATAAAATGAGTAAATCGCTTGGAAATTATATCGGCATAACTGAAAATGCAAATGATATGTATGCTAAAATTTTAAGCATAAATGATGAACTGATGTGGTCATGGTATGAGCTTTTAAGCAGTTATTCGCTTGATGATATAAATTTGTTTAAAAAGCTTGTACAAGACGGCGAACTTCATCCGAAAGTCGCAAAAGAAAGTCTTGCTATGGATATAGTTACGAAATTTTATGATGAAAATTCAGCTTTGAAAGCAAAAGAAGAATTCGATAAAGTTCATGTAAATAATGAAGCTCCAAGCGAGATAAAAGAATTTACAATAAGTTCTCCTGCTTGGATTGTAAAAGCATTGATGTCTTGCAAATTAGCCGTATCAAGCTCTGATGCAAGAAGACTTATAAGATCTAATGCCGTAAGTGTTGATAAAAATAAAATTGCCGATGAGCAACTTCAACTTAGTTCAGGCAATTATTTTTTACAAGTCGGAAAGAAAAAATTCGCTAAACTAATAGTAAAATAAAGGCAATAAATGAAAAGCTTAAAAATAGGCAAATATGAGATAAAATATCCTATATTTCAAGGCGGAATGGGACTTGGTATAAGCTGGGACAAGTTAGCCGGCAATGTCAGTTTAAACGGTTGCCTTGGAATTGTCAGCTCTGTCGGTACAGGATATTACGAAAACAGAAAATATATCACAAAAGAGATAAATGCAAAACCTTTCGGCAGTGAAAATTTTTACTCGAAAGCAGGTCTTGAAGCTATCATAAAAAATGCGCGTAAAATTTGCGGGGATTTGCCTATCGGAGTAAATATTATGTATGCTGCAAGCGATTACGCAAGAGTGGTTCGTGATGCTTGTGAAGCCGGAATAAATATAATCGTAAGCGGAGCCGGACTTCCTACGAATTTGCCTGAATTTACAGCTGAATTTAAAGATATTGCGCTTGTACCGATTGTCTCATCGGCAAAGGCGTTAAAAATTATTTGCAAACGTTGGTCTACACGTTATAATTGCTTACCTGACGCAGTTGTGCTGGAAGGTCCGCTAAGCGGGGGTCATCAAGGCTTTACTTATGAGCAGTGCAGCGATCCTGCATATCAACTTGAAAATCTTATTCCGCAAGTAAAAGAAGAGATAAAAGCTTGGGGCGATTTTCCGTTGATTGCAGCAGGCGGGATTTGGGATCACGATGATATTTTAAAAATGATGAGTCTTGGAGCAGACGGCGTTCAAATGGCAACCAGATTTATCGGTACATATGAATGCGACGCGGCTCAAGGATTTAAAGAAATTTTACTTGATTGCACTAAAGAAGATATCAAGCTCATTAAATCACCTGTCGGATATCCGGCGCGCGGTATCAGGACAAATCTCATAAAGCTTGTGGAAAATAACGCAGGACCAAAAATTCATTGTATAAGTAATTGCGTAACTCCTTGTCATAGAGGTGAAGGATCTCGCAGAGTAGGGTATTGTATAGCTGATCGTTTGGCTGATGCCTACAACGGTATAAAAGAAACAGGATTGTTTTTTACCGGTGTAAACGGATATCGCTTGAAAAAACTTATTCCTGTTAAAGAGTTGATAAAAAAACTGGTTTATGGCGAAAATAGTTAGAATTTTAGCGATTTTATTTCTTGCAGTCGGCTTATTCGGATACGATAAATTTTTAGATACTTTTGATGATAAATTTAATAAATCAAGCATTAGCGTTAAACGCCAAATGCATAATGAACTGAAAAATGTCTATCTTAAAATTTCAACAAGTAAAGATAAGGGCGGTAGAATAGAAGCACTAAAAAAGCTTGTTTCAAGTTCAAAAGCTTTAGGATACAATTCAAAAAGCTATGAAAACGAATTGCAAAGACTTGGTATAAATATTCCGCAAAATTCCGTGAAAATTATTTCACAAAATAAAAACCGTGATGATGAATTAAAGAAAATAGCGGATGCCAAACCGACTAGTCCTGACATTTTAAATAAAAACAAAAAACAAAAATTAGTTCAAAAAAATACAAATAAAAAAGATCGGCAAAATATAAAAATAGGTAAAACTGAAACAAAAATCTCTTCAAATCAAAAAAAATCTGATATTAGAACATACACAAAAAAATCAAATAAAAAAATTTCGCCGCAAGACAATAAAATTGACGATGAAACTTTAGCTATTGCGGCACCTGTTGTAAATACGTCAAATCTTAAACATTCAAAAGGTAAAATTATAGTAATAGACGCGGGGCATGGCGGAAAGGATCCTGGAGCAACCGGAAACGGTTTAAAAGAAAAAAACATAGTATTTTCCATAGCTTGCCAAACGGCTGAAATTTTAAAAAAACGCGGATATAAAGTTTATTTGACAAGGGATAAAGATGTGTTTTGGAATCTGCAAAGCAGGACAAAATTCGCCAATAGAAAGCACGCTGATATGTTTATTTCCATTCATGCAAACGCCGCACCGAATAAAAAAGCCGCCGCTTCAATGCAAGGAGTCGAGACATTTTTCCTTAGCCCTGCTAGAAGTGAGCGCAGCAAACGGGTAGCTACACTTGAAAACAGCGGAGATTTGGAAGATATGAACAGCTTTTCAAAAGAAACTTTCTTAAATTTCTTAAATCGCGAAAAAATAATAGCTTCGAATAAACTTGCAATAGACATTCAAAGTTATATGTTGCACTCTTTGAGGCGTTCTTTTTCTAGTAAGGATGGCGGTGTCAGAGAAGCGCCGTTTTGGGTATTGGTTGGAGCTCAAATGCCTGCTGTTTTAGTGGAAGTCGGCTACATAACTCATCCAAAAGAGGGCAAAAACCTTGGCAACAAAACATATCAAAAATTGGTTGCCGTAGGTATTAGCGACGGTGTAAGCGCATATTTTATGAAAAATTGATGAAATTTATAAACGGTATTTTATTTAACGAAAATTTTAAAGATTTTTACTCAAATTTCAAAAATCCTTTCGGCGAGAGCGAATTTGTGTTCGGCTCAGCTGTAAATGAAATTTTAAAAACTCAAAATCGTGTAATTGTAGCAGAACTTGGCTTCGGTCTTGGTCGAAATTTTTTAAATATAGCCGCTAAATTTAAAAATAGCGATAAAATTTTGCACTTTGTTTCTATAGAAAAATTTCCTTTACAAAAGGAAATTTTGGCTAAATTTTATGAGAATTTCAAGTTTGAAGGTGCAAAAAAACTTTTAAAACTTTATCCTACACTTGAAAGCGGTTTTCACCGTATAAAATTCAGTAAAAATATCACGCTTGATCTGCTTTTCGGAGATGCCGAATGTGTATTGAAAGAGTGTGAGTTTAAAGCTGATATTTGGCTTATGGATGGATTTTCGCCAAGTAAAAATCCTGATATGTGGAGCGATGAAATTACTTCCCAAATAGCCAGACTTTGCAGGATTAAAGCAAAAATTGCAACATACAGCGCTTCAAAAAAAGTGCAAAAAAGTTTGGAAAATGCAGGTTTTTGTGTAGTTAAAACGCCGGGATTTAATGGTAAGCGCGAAATGATAAGAGCTTATTTCAATGGAAATTCAGGCGAGATCAAAGATTATTTTTTCGAAAGGCCAAGTTTTAAAAGCGGCAAAAATGTGCTGATAATAGGAGCAGGAATCGCAGGAATCGTTACTGCAATTAAATTTCAAAATCTTGGATATAAAACTGTAATTGCAGAAAAAGCGTGCAGTGTCGCTGCTAATGCAAGCGGAAATTTTTGTGGAGTTTTGGAACCCCTTATTACTAAAAAAGGCGTGAAACTAGGCGAAATGCATAAATATGCTTTCAAAATGGCGGTCAAATTTTACAAAAAGAATGTACCGAAAAATCTTGCAAAATTTTGTGGTGCAAAAGAGTTTGCTTATAATGATGACATTTTAAAGCGTTTTGAAACTCATGATAAAAGTGAAATTTTCGATTTTAATCGAAAAGATCTGCCTTACGCTTCTATTTTTATAAAAAATGCCGCGCTTTTAAGACCGCGAAAAATTTGCGAATTTTTTAGTAAAAAACTTAATATAAAATTTGGTTATGAGTTTAGTGATTTTGTTGAATCAAATGGCGGTTATATTGTAAATTTTGTCGGTAAAAAGCCTTTAAAATGCGATATTTTGATATTTGCGATGGGGAGCGAAAGTGAAGAACTTTTTGGCGGCGGGAAAAATGTGCGTGCAAATTTCGATGATGCGATGCAAATAAGCTCCGTTCGCGGTCAAATTACACTTTTGCGCCCATTTTTAAAGACGCCCATTCCTCTTGGCGCACGCGGATATATTTGTCCTAAGATCGGCAAACGCCAGTTAATCGGGGCTACTTATGACAGAAAAGATTATGAAAATCAAGCCAGAACTTTCGATGATGAAAGAAATTTGCAAAACGTGGCTGAGCTTTTAAATAAAAATTTTGTTAAAAATACAGATACCAGAAATTTAAATGATAAAAAATTTAAATTTGAAATTTTGGATAAAAATGTTGATTTCAATGTTTCAAAACAGAATTTAAATTTTAAAATGCACACGCAAAATAAAGAGCTTGCTTTTAAAAATCAAATTTTAAATGTTAAAATTTTGGGTTCTCGTGTCGGATTTCGAGGATATAGCGGTGATAGATTTCCGTTAATCGGTGCTTTGCCGGACTGCGAATATTTCAAAGAAAAATATAAAATTTTACCGTGGCAAAAAAATCGTGCTAAAAATTTGCCACCAAAATATTTAAAAAATATCTATATAAATACATCTCATGGCGCTAGAGGTCTTTGCACGGCGATTTTGGGAGCTGAAATTTTAGCCGATTTGGTCACAAATCGTCCGTTTTGTTTACCAAAAAGTCTTATCAATGAGCTGGCACCAAGCCGTTTTTTGATAAGAAAACTTAAAAAAGGACTGAAATAATTTTATTGCAAAATTTTTTAGTTTAAATTTTCAAGTATGATTATTTTTATACGCTGTATTTTATAAAATTTTATTCCAGGCTTATTTTTGATGGAATTTTGAAGTTTTATATAAAATATTTTTTTAAAAAGCTTTATTTATTTTTACATCAAATTAGCGCTATAATACCTGTTTTGTTTTATAAGTAAAATTTATTTTTTAAAGTTTTTTATAATACAGTTTAAATATGCTTCAGCACCAAATATGTTTTTGGCTTAAATCAATATAAATATTTAAATGGTTTTTTATAAAAACTTATAGTGTCGCTGTAATCACTTATAAAAGCGTTTTAAATTTTGTAAAATTAAAATTTTTTTATTTTTCGTGACAGTAAAATTTTGAAATTTGATAAAATGCCATATCAAAAGCAAAAATAGAATTGAAACCTTTAAAATTCAAAAAGTTTTAATTATAAATTTTTAATTTTTTGGCAAAACGTTTGAATCTTTTAGCACCACAAGATAATTTTTATCTAATAAATTTAATACTACAGCACGATTTTTTTCATCGATTTTCTTTTGAAAAACTACTTTTATATCATCTGTACCTATAAGTTCGTCATCTTCGTCATCTTCAAAATTTTTACTTAAATTTTTAAAATCATCATTGACATCTATTTTTGAAATTTCAGGTTTTTGATAATCGATTTCTTCATTTTTCATTTTTAATTCATCGGTTTTTTCTTGATTTTCATTTGATTTGTCATTTGACTCTAAATTTTTCTCAAAACTTTCAGGTGTAAAATTTTCAAATTTTGTATTTGCTTGGCTAAAATTTTGCACTTTTTCATCAACTGTTTTGTTAATTTGTTCGTTTATTTCTTCTTTTAAATTATCTTCCAAACCGCCATTTTGTTCATTTTCAAAAATGCTCCAAGCTGCATCAACACTTTTTTTATTTTTTTTCATAAGTTTGATAAAAATCAAAGCGATTATCAAAACCGCAATTACGCTTAAAATTACAAATATGAAATTTGGGCCGCTTTTTTCATCAGGATTTATGTTGTTTTCGTCGTTTTGAACTGCCAGTTGTTTGAAATTCGGGTTTTTTATACGTAAAATAAGTGATAATTTATCATTTTGACTAAGTGCCTCAATGTTTAAATCTTTACCTTTATTAAATACGATTTGTGTTTCGCCGCCACTTGGTATAATGCCGAATTCGCTTATAATTTTAGAGTTTAGTTGGTTTGTGAATTTTTCATCGCTTTTTACATTTTTAAGAGTGATGATTTGGCTTTCACTATCTATTTTCTTGTAAATATCCGGAGTATAAGCCGAATCAAACGAAAGTACGATATCTACGCTATTTTCATTGTCAAAAAACTCGTAATTCATAAGGCTTACGCCAAAACAGAAATTGGTTAAAAATATTATTAAGATTAAAATTTTTTTCATTTTTATTTAAAAAGCTCGTTTATTTTTTGTAAAAACTCTTTACCTTCAAATTCTTCGGAAAGTTTTACGATAGAAGTTCCAAGTATTACACCGTCCGCGTATTTGCGCATATTTCTTATATCTTCGTTTGTGCGTATACCAAAGCCGACAGCTACCGGTAAATCGCTCATTTTTTTAAGATCAGAAAGCATATTTTTTAGTCTTTCCATTGGAGTTAGTTTTGTTCCTGTTACGCCTATTGCCGATATTGCGTATATAAATCCGCCAGCTCTGCTTAAAACTTTTTTTGCTCTATGTTCGCTTGTTATACTTATTAGCGGTATTAAAGCGATTTTTTCTTTTTCACAAAGTTTAAAAATTTCTTCATTTTCCTCAAAAGGAAGATCCGGAATTATCAAACCTGAAATTCCAGCTTCAGCGCATTTTTTGATAAATTTTTTCATTCCGTAGGCAAAAATCAAATTGAAATAAACTAAAAAAATAAGCGGTTTTTTAGTTTCAACTTCACTTAAAATTTTAAATACAGTGTCCGTATTTACGCCGTTTTGCACCGCCTGAAAGCTTGCGTTAAACACCACAGGTCCATCAGCTAAAGGATCTGAATATGGAATACCTATTTCAACAATATCAAGTGCGCACTCATCAAGTGAATTTAAAAAATTTTTCGTATGCTCTACATTTGGATATCCGGCAACGATATAACCGATATTTGCTCCATTTTCAAACGCTTTTTTTATCTTATCCATAAATTGTTCCTTTTTTATAGTTTATGATTGAATCTATGTCTTTATCACCTCTGCCACTCACATTTACGACTATAGTTTTATGACCTTTAAGTTTCGGGCAAAGTTTATCCAAATATGCCAAAGCGTGTGCCGATTCGATTGCCGGGATGATTCCTTCGGTTTTGCAAAGTAATTTAAGCGCATTTATAGCTTCATCATCGCTTACAGCTTCATAGTGTGCGCGTCCAGTGTCAAATAGATTTGAATGCTCAGGTCCTACGCCAGGATAATCAAGTCCTGCCGAAATACTGTGTACAGGCAAAATTCTGCCATATTTATCTTGTAAAACAATTGTTTTCATTCCGTGAATAATGCCAGCTTTACCATTTGTAAGAGTTGCCGCATTATAAGGAGTATCGGCTCCAAGACCTCCTGCTTCAACGCCGCAAAGATTAACGTTTTTATCTTTTAAAAATGCGCTGAAAATTCCCATAGCATTACTTCCGCCGCCTACGCAAGCTACTATATAATCGGCTTTTATTCCCATTTTTTTAAGTTGAGCTTTTGTCTCTTTTCCTATTACACTTTGGAAGTGTTTTACAATCTCAGGATAAGGATAAGGACCGACGACTGAACCTATTACATAAAAAACATTTTCTATTTCATTTACCCAAGCTTGAATTGCTGCTGTTGTGGCCTCTTTTAGTGTTCTAAGCCCTGATCTTATTTCTACAACTTTTGCGCCTAAAAGTTCCATTCTAAATCTGTTAAGTCTTTGACGGGCTGCATCCACTTCGCCCATATAAATATTGCATTCAAGTCCCAGTAAAGCAGCGGCTGTAGCTGTAGCCACGCCGTGCTGTCCGGCTCCTGTTTCAGCGATAACCTTTGTTTTGCCCATTTTTTTAGCTAACAAAGCTTGTCCTAGAGCGTTATTTATTTTGTGTGCGCCGGTATGGTTTAAATCTTCGCGTTTTAAGTAAATTTCATGTCCGTAATATTTGCTAAGTTTTTTGGCATAATAAAGTGGCGATGGGCGTCCGACATATTCATGCAATAACCAGTTCAACTCATCTTTAAATTCTTTTGTTTTTGTTATATGTTTGTAGGCATATTCAAGTTCTTCTAACGCAAACATTGCTGTTTCAGGGACAAATTGTCCGCCAAACTTCCCATAATACGCTTTCTTATTCATACTTTGCCTTTGAAATTTTTGTAGCCATTATATACAAAATTCTTTTAAATTTAGCTTTTAAAAAGGTTTAGGATTTCCAGAATTTTACCTTTTTCTTTTATCCCTACATCATTTTCCACGGACGAGTTTATGTCAAGCGCAAATGGTGCATAACTTGCCGCTTTTTTCGCATTTTTAACGTTTATTCCGCCTGCAATTATAAAATTTATTTTCGGGTGATTTTTTTTAAAATTCTCCAAAAGTGAAAAATTCCAGCTAATTCCGTTTCCGCCGATTTTTTTGCCTTTATAGTCGAATAAGATTTTGTCGAATTTGTAATTATGTATATTTGGAATTTCATTTTTTATACTTACAACTTGCCAAAGCTCTATATTTCTATTTTTTAACTCATTTTCAAAATTTATATTATCGTAAATTTGAACCGCGTCAAGTTTTGCAAAATCGCAAATTTCTAAAATTTTAAATTTTGTAATTCCTGCAAAAACTCCGACTGCTTTTTTACCGTTTTGATGAGCTATTTTTACTATTTTTTGTGCCATTTGCGGACTTACTTGCCTTTTAGATTCAGCAAAGATTACTCCTAAAAAATCTATTTTTAATTTGGCGACTTCGTCTGCTTCGTTTTCGTTTTTTATTCCGCAAATTTTAAATTTCACATTTTTTCCTAAATTTTTCATAATTATATAATAAAATTTAAAAAATTTTGTATTATGATAATAATTTTCAACTTAATTTTATAAATTTTAATTATAATAACAAATATCAAAATTAAAGGATAAAAATGTCAGTTTTAGTAATCGGGGCAGATGAAATAACGCCTATAAAAGCAGTTTTGAAAGATCTTGGAGCAAGTAAAATCGAGCATTGGGATGCAAGAAATGAAAATCGTGTGAATCGTAAGCCGATTCCGATGGACACGCAGTGCGTGGTAATGCTAACAAGTTTTTTAAATCACAATACAATGAAAAAAATAAAAAGTGAAACCAAAAAGCGAAATATTCCGCTGGTTTGTGCTAAAAGAAGTGTAAGTTGTGTATTTTGTGAATATTGTAAAGTGTTCGGCATAAATAAAAACGGTGAATGTCCGTGCAAATAAACTTCGGTTTTTGCGGTTCAAAAGATTTCGTTCCTGATCCGTTTTGCAGTCTTTGTAAGTCTAAAAAATTAATAATTTTTCTTACGCTTTACAATGCAAATGTTGATGACGCGCTCAAAATTCCGATGAAATTTGCAAGAAATGCTGAAAATTTCAGTGAAATTTTCAGCAATTTTATTATTGAAAATTTAAGATTTAAGCCGTTAAATTTTAAAAAATGCGTAAAATTCGATGTATTGTCAAATGTAATAATATTATCCTTTCTAAAAGGAAAAAATATTAAATTTAACACAAAAATTCCATTGCTTAAAATCGCAAGACTTATTCAAATTCTGTATCAAAATGGAAAATTTTCTCTAATTTTCGATGCAAATATTTTTTTCAAAAATTTTGTATTTGATAAAATCGCTTACAAAAATTCAAATCGTGAAATTTATTTAAAAGACGAAATTATGGTTATCGACAAAAAACTTGCTGTAATAGTAAATTTCAAATCGCTTGATTTTGAAAAACAAAATTTCAGTTCGGATATCAAAAAAGCTCTTTCAAATAGCGAAATTTTGAAGCTTGAAAGTGTTTATCTGATTTATCCGAAGGCGCAAAATTTCAGGCGTCATATATTGATAAAAAGTGAAAATATTCCGCAGAATTTAACACTTAAACTTGTTCCGTATCGTATAAATAATAAAATTTGTTTAAAAGGATAAAAAAATGATAGGTATAATTTTTGGCAGCTCTATGGGAAATACCGAAGAAGCGGCTAATTTAACGGCTAAAATTTTAGTTGAAAAAGGCATAACTTGCGAAGTAAAAAATATAACTGATATTTCGCCTGCTGATTTTTCAAAATATGACACATTGATACTTGGAAGCTCGACTTGGGGAGATGGTGATTTACAGGATGATTGGGAAAGTTTTGATTTTGACGCTATTGAAATAAGCGGCAAAAAAGTTGCGCTTTTCGGTTTTGGAGACAGCGCCGGTTATTCTGATACTTTTTGCAATGCAATAGGCAAACTTTATAATATTTTTGTCAAAAAAGGTGCGCAAATTTTTGGCTTTGTAGATACAGATGGATATGATTTTGATGAAAGTGAAGCTGTAAAAGACGGTAAATTTGTCGGGCTCGCACTTGATAACGACAATCAGAGCGAACTTACCGAAGAGCGCATTAAATCGTGGATTGAAGCGAATTTTTAATTTAAGATAAAAAATCCGTTTTTTAACAAAATTTTGTGTTCATTTAAAAGTTCGCGTAAATTTTGCAAACTGAACTCATCAAACATTTGTGAAATATCGGTTTCGCTTTGCGGACGACGTTTTATAGTGGCTAAAATTTCATCTTTATCTATATGAAGTTTTATGCCGCTATATGCAGGTTTTGCGATTATTTCGACATTTTTTATATTTTCTTTTTTTAAAATTTCAGCCAGCTCGTTAAGACGCTCTAAACTTACGGCTTTACAATCAAAAGCGGGCGGTCTGTCGATTGTGCCGATATCAACGCGGTTTGCTTTTATATCACGCAATGCTTTTGCCAGATTTTTAAATTCATCTTCGCTGTCATTTATGTCCGATACGACCAAAATTTCAATTACCAGCATTCCGGTAAATTTTTGGCGAAATTTTATGATATTTTCTATAATTTTTGAAATTTGAACTTTTTTCGGATTGTCGATTTTTTTAAAAATTTCCTCACAGGCTGCATCAAGCGAAAATTTGACAATGTCGAATTTTAGTAAATCATCAAAATTTTCCGCGATTTTGGAAGCATTTGAAAGAATTAAAAGCTTCGGCGAAATATTTAATTTTTTTATAGAATTTATAAGTTCGCTAAAATACGGATATAAAGTAGGTTCGCCATTTGCCGTAATAGTTAAAACTTCAACGCCGTTAAATTCTTTTAAGCCTTTTTTTATTTCATTTAAAATTTCATCAACAGGCGCAATTTCGCTCATTTCAGATATTGCCCGTTTTTTTGAAAGTTCGCAGTAAAGGCAGTTAAAATTGCATTGTTTTGTATTCGGGCTTAAATCTACGCCAAGACTTTGACCGAAACGGCGTGAGCTGACCGGACCGAAAATGTATTTAAAGCTCACAGTGAAGATCTTTCTTGCACAAGACGTATAAAATATTTCGCATTTTCCACAGGAATATCAGGTAAAATTCCATGCCCTAAATTGAAAATATGCGGTTTTCCTTTCATCGTGTTTAAAATTTGCTCTACACTTTCTTTTATCGCATTTTTATTATATAAACGACAAGGTTCCATATTGCCCTGCAAAGTATATTTTGCACTTAAAATCTTACTTGCGGACTCAAGCGGCGTGCTCCAATCTACACCGAAAACGTCGAAATTTCCGTAAATTTTATCCAAATAACCGCTTATTCCTTTTGGAAAAACGATTATAGGAATTTGCGGATATTTCGCTTTTATAAAATCGCAAATTTCAATGATGTATTTCCACGAAAACTCGAAAAAAGCTTCACATTCCAAAGCACTTGCCCACGAATCAAAAATTTGCACAGTATTTACGCCGCTTTTGATTTGATTTTCAAGGTAAAGTTTCAGTGTTTCGGTTATTAAAGTTAAGATTTTGTGTAAAAATTCGGGATTTGTATAAAGAAGTTTTTTACAGACGCTGTATGTTTTGCTTCCTTTTCCTTCTATCATATAAGTGGCAATCGTCCAAGGAGCGCCACAAAAGCCGATTAATGCCTTATCTTTCGGAAGTTTTTCTCTTGTAAGCGAAATCGTATCATAAACATATTGCAGATTTTTTACGGCTTTTTGCAAGCTCAGCTTCGCTAAATCGTTTTCATTTTTAACAGGCGATTCAAATATCGGTCCTTCACCTTTTATGAAGTGCAAATCCATTCCCATTTCAAGCGGAATGACTAAAATATCGCTAAATAAAATCGCAGCATCCACACCTAAAATTTCAACCGGCTGAATTGTAACTTCACTTGCTTTTTTATAATTTTTACAAAGTTCCAAAAAACCACCGACTTCATTTCGCACTTTCATATATTCAGGCAGATATCTTCCTGCTTGGCGCATCATCCAAACAGGCGTATAAGGCGTTTTTTTCTTTAAACAAGCATCTATAAAAATCATTTTCAACCTTTAAAATTTTTGTAAGATGTTATCTAAAATTTGTAAATTATTGATTTAAAATTAAATTTATAAGCTCTTTTTCGCTGATTTTGCCACTTTTTTTCGCCTCTTTCACAGTTAAATTTTTAAAATTTTCAAGTTTGACAAGATTTGTGTCATTTGTATTTAAAATTTGTGAAATTTCAGCTATTTTTAAATTTGAAATTTTAGAATATAACTCGTTTAATTGCGGTTTGCTGATTTTATCGTTGTTTTGATTAGACATAAAAGTAAGTCCTAAAAACGCAGCCGTACTTACGACACAAATCGCTAAATTTAATAAAATTTTATTGCCCCTGAAATATCTTTTCAAGCCGCCGAAATTTGCCGCCATATGTAAAACGGCAAATAAAACAAACGCCAAACCGATATAAGTGTGAATTAGTTCAAGCGGTTTGTTTTTTATGTGTAAAAATAGTAAAATTCCGCTTATCGCAATGACCGCAAAAGTTCCTATAACAGGCGTTGTAGCAAATGATTGTCTGATTTTCATTTTTATATCCTTTTTGATAGAATTCGGTGCAGATTTTAAGAAAAAATTGTGAATATTTTGTTAAAATTTTGTTTCTAAAGATTTAAAGGAAAATTTTGGATTATTTGCTATTTTTAGGAACTTTTTTTCTAATTTCGGTAAGTCCTGGAATTAATATGATTTTAGCTCTTAGCTTCGGGCTTAGCGTCGGTTGGAAAAAGAGTATTTTTTTGATTTTGGGTCAAAATGTTGCAATTGCCATTTTATCACTTATTTGCGGACTTGGACTTGGTTTTTTGATGATAAAATTTCCAAATGTTTTTTATGTTTTTAAAATTTGCGGCGGAATTTATATTTTATTTTTAAGCTTTAAAATTTACAGAGACAGCGGTAAAATAAATTTACAAAAAGTGCGCTCAAACATTACAAAAAAGGAGCTTTTTTCGCAAGGATTTTTGATAAGTTTCACAAATCCGAAAGCGTGGATTTTTATAGGTTCACTTTTACCGAAATTTTTAGGAAGTTCTCATACTTTAAGCGTTTCTCTTGGAATTTTAATCGCTATTATCGTAGTTGTTGAGTTTTGCTGCTTAAATTTATATGCTCTTGGAGGCGCTTTTATGAAAAAATTTGTAAGCGGCAGGGCAAATTTGATAAATAAAATTTCAGCTTTTACGATTGGATTTTTAGGTTTAATTATTATTTTTGAGTAAAATTTAAAGATTTTTAGGTAAAATTAAAAAATTTTTAATAAAGAAGGTTAAAAAATGGCAAAAGTTTGGAAATTTAAAGATAACGTAGATACAGACATAATTATCGCAGCCCGCTATTTAAACACTTCCGATGAGAACGAACTTGCAAAACACATAATGGAGGACGCGGATCCCAAGTTTTTCAGTAAAATTTCACGCGGCGACATAATAGTAGCAGGAGAAAATTTCGGTTGTGGAAGCAGCAGAGAACACGCTCCAATGGCGCTAAAAGCTGCCGGAATAAGTTGCGTTATAGCAAAATCTTTTGCAAGAATTTTTTACAGAAACAGTTTTAATATGGGACTTTTAATTTTAGAAAGCCATCAAACTGATGAAATAAACGAAGGCGATGAGCTTGAAATCAATGTAAATAACGGTGAAATTAAAAATTTAACGCAAAATAAAATTTATAAATTTACGCAGATTCCTGCATTTATGCAAGAGCTTTTAAAAGATGGCGGGCTTATAAATTACGCTAAAAAAAATATGAAATAAGGAAAATTGATGAAGAAATACGATATTTGTGTCATAAAAGGCGACGGAATAGGACCTGAGATTATAGATGAAGCTGTAAAAGTACTTGATGCGATTTCGCATAAATGCGGTTTTGAATTAAATTTCGATTATTTTTTAATGGGTGGCGCTGCGATTGACGTTTTTGGCGAGCCTTTACCTAAAAATACGTTGGACGCTGCTTTAAAAAGCGATGCCGTGCTTTTCGGGGCTATAGGCGGAGAAAAATGGGATAAACTTCCTAGACATTTGCGTCCTGAAAGCGGACTTTTGCGAATCAGAAAAGAGCTTGGCGCTTTTGCAAATTTACGCCCTGCGATAATTTTCGACGAGTTAATCAATGCTTCCACATTAAAATCTGAAGTTGTAAGCGGCGCAAATATAATGGTCGTGAGAGAATTAACGGGTGGAATTTACTTTGGACAACCACGCGAAAAGCACGAAAACGACGCGTTTAACACAATGGTTTACAGTTCAATGGAAATAGAGCGCGTGGCGAAAGTAGCATTTGAAACTGCGATGAAACGCCATAAAAAAGTTACTTTGGTGGATAAGGCGAATGTTCTTGAGACAAGTCAGCTTTGGCGTGAAGTAGTAGAAAATGTAGCCAAAGATTATAAGGAAGTTGTGCTTGATTTTATGTATGTGGATAATGCAGCTATGCAGCTTGTGCGTGCGCCAAAGCAATTTGACGTGATTTTAACGGAAAATCTTTTTGGAGATATTTTAAGCGATGAAGCAAGTATGGTTTGTGGAAGTATCGGGCTTTTGCCAAGTGCAAGTATCGGCGGTAAAACAGGAATATATGAACCGATTCACGGAAGTGCGCCTGATATCGCAGGACAAGGCATAGCAAATCCTATCGCTACTATTTTAAGCGCCTCTATGATGTTAAGATATGCTTTAAATGAAACAGCCGGAGCAGATATGATTGAAAAAGCCGTAAAATCTGTATTAAAAGACGGTTATCGCACAAAAGACATTGCAAATTTCGACGCAAAAGAGCTTTGCACTACAAGCGAAATGGGTTCGATAATTGCGGATTACGCGAGCAAATAATGTTGGCAAATTTAGCAAATATTTTGGTTTTGGAATCAAACGGCTTTTATGAAAAAGCGATTGAGATGTGCCTAGTTTTGCTAAAAAACGGCGAAAATAGTGAAATTTCGCAAATTCTGGATCGTATAAAAGAAAAAAAATTGCAAAAATTAAGCAGCGCAAATAAAGAAATGTTGGCGCTTTTTTTGAGTGAAAATAAAGATGACACGGAAAAATTTAAAAGGTGGCTTGTTGATATATGAAAATAGAAGACATCGCTAAAATCGTAATTGAAGAGCTTGGGAACGCGCAAAAATCTAAAAATTCGGAAACCGAAAATACTGATGAAAAAAACTCAATAAATGAAAATATCGGTGAAAAAAAATTCAATGAGAAAAAATTGCAGGATGAAAACTTACTGCAAGAAAATTCAGGTGTTGAAGAGCCGTATTTACCTGGAGAAAATTTTGAAAATGAAAATTTATCAAATGATAATTTCGTTAATGAAAATTCTATGTATTTAAATACGGCCGGTTTTTCGGATAAAAAAATAAATGATGAAATTCTATCTGATGACAGTTTAAACGCTCAAAATTCAAAATCACCGAAACCGCTTCAAAAACCTGTACAAACTGAAAAGCTAAACGATGAAAATTTAGCGGATAAATCCTTGCAAATCAAAATTTCCAATGAAAATTTTCTAAAAAAATCTCAAATAAAAGATGAAATAGAGTTTTTAACAGCCATAAAAGAGCGTATTTTGGTGCTTTTTGACGGACTTGAAATGTTTGATAAAGCGGACATTGAAGCAAGAGTTAAACTAAATTTAAAATTTATGGAATTTTTGATTGCAAGTATCGAAAATAGAATTAAAAACCTTTCAAATTAGCGGATTTAAGACACTTTTTAACGTTTTAAAAAATTATACGAAAAGGGCTTACTTTGTCGGCGGATCCGTAAGAGATTTTTTTCTTTTTGGCGGCATGTCAAAGCCTAAAGATATCGATATTGAAGTTTATGATATAAATCCTGAAATTTTTGAAAAAATTATGCTTGGTATCGGCGCAAAAGGCGTTGGAAAAAGTTTTTTTGTGTATAAATTTGAAAATTTTGATATCGCTTTGGCACGCAGTGAAAATAAAATCGGCGTCGGTCACAAGGCTTTTGAAGTTGAAGTTTGCAACGATGAACGAATGGCTGTCAAAAGGCGGGATTTTAGCATAAATGCCGTTATGATAAATATTTTTACTGGTGAGATTTGCGATTTTTACGGCGGCGTGGCCGATATCAGGGCACGAGTTTTGCGTATGGTTTGCGAAAAAACTTTTGTTGAAGACAGTCTTCGCGTGCTTCGAGGAGCGCAGTTTTGCGCTAGATTTAATCTGAAAATAGAACAAAATACGCTTAAAATTATGCAAAAGATAAAGCTTGATGATTTAAGTAAGGATCGCATTAGAGATGAGCTTGTGAAACTTTTTAGAGCAAAATTTTTAGCTCACGGCTTTAAAATTTTGCAAATTTTAGGAATTGATGAAAAAATTTTCGGCGTTAAAATTTCCGATAAACAAAATAAAAAGATTACAGGAATTTTAAAAAATAGCGCAAAAATCGTGCAAAACGAGATGTTTTTTTTGTATGTCATATTAAATTTTTTGCATCTTGATAAACTTAAAATTCTGCGTTCTTTAAATCTTAATTCGGTTTATAAGCGCATTTTAAATGAACCTTTTTATGAGCGCGTAAGCAGTTTTGCGCTTTGTGAAATTTCAAGTAAAATACCGTTAAAATCGTGGCTTGGAATGTATAGCGCGCACCGCGTGAAAATGGCGAAGTCGTTGCGTATTTATGATAATCGTCTGCATTTTAAAGTTTCAGGCGCTAAATTTGTAAAAATCGGCTTAAATGGCATAAAAATTGCAACCGCAATAAAAAATGAGCGCAGTAAAAAGATACGAAAACATATAAATAAAATCAAAAATTTAAAAAATTCTCTATGATTTTTGTCGTATTTTGTGAAATAATTATAACATGCAGTTATTCGTGAAATAACTATACTTACAGCGAAAAATAGTTTTATTCTGTAAATTTTTTAAGATTTTTATTTGAAGGCTTATCTAGCGATAAACAGTAATTTGACAGTTTATTACGCAAGCGCACTTTTTTTTGGAATTTTAATTTTGAAATTTTTCCGTGAAGTTTTTAAAACGCAAAATTTTTAATGCTTTTTTCTAATAAATTAAAAAATTAGTCAAATATTAAGTAAATTTCTAAAACAAACAGTATTTTCCGGATATTTTTTTATCGGTAAGCTTTCGACATCTTCGGCTAAAATCAGCTACACTTCAATTAAATGCGTATATTTTCTATAAATAGCACTTTTTGTTGTGTAAATTTTTTAATTTTGTATATAATTAGGCGCGTAAAAAGGATAAAAATGATTTTAGTTGTAATTGGAGTTTGCGTCGGATTTATTTCGGGGTTTTTTGGAATAGGCGGTGGAACCGTTGTAGTTCCTACGATGCTTGCGTTTGGTTATGATATAAAAATTGCCATCGGAATTTCGATTTTGCAAATGCTTTTCAGTGCGATTTTCGGCTCTTATATAAATTACAAAAACGGCAAACTTGTCATAAATAACGGTATTTTTGTTGGATTTGGCGGTTTATTTGGAGCCGGTTTGAGCGGTTTTATCGTGGCAGCTGTGCCGTCAAAATGCCTTGAAATTGGACTTTTAATCACATTGGCAATAGCGATTGTAAAATTTTTTATGACAAATGTTTCAAAAGAGTCCAAAAATCCAAGCAACATTTTACTTTTTATAATAGGCGCCGCAATCGGAGCAATCGCGATTAGCATGGGAATTGGCGGAGCGCTGTTTTTAACGCCGATTTTGGTCGGATTTTTGGGAGTTGATATTAAAAAAGCCGTAAGTATGGGTCTGTTTTTTGTGATTTTCAGTTCATTCAGCGGATTTATAAGCCTTGCATGGCATGGTTACGTTGATTATAAAGACGGCATTTTGCTTGGACTTGGTTCTCTTGCGGGCGTGTATTTCGGCACGAAAACGTCTCATAGAATTTCAAAACAATCACAAAAATATTGGCTTCTTGCGCTTTATGTTTCGATGTTTTGTTTGACATTGAAAAAAGTTATTTTCGGGTGAAACGCTATTTAGTAGTTTTTAAAATAAAAAATTTATAAAATTCAAAAATAATTTTAGTTTGAACATATAAATAATTTCTTTAAAAATACATTGTAAAACATTCAGACAAATACTTTTAATTATGCATTCTATAAAAATAATT